>JAODBO010000171.1 GCA_025464005.1 Acidimicrobiaceae bacterium
GAAAGCGGGGATCGAAAGAGCCGGCGAAGAAGCAGCCGATGGGGCTCAGATGGCCCGTCGAACGCACCAACTCGTGGCTGTCGAACTTCGGCCAGCTCCGTCGCAACACCGACCGCAAGATCGCCCATCGGCTCGCTCAGCTCGCCCTCGCCGTGGTCTTCCTGCTCACCGCGAAGCTCATCGACTGGCGGAACCGCTGGTCACCGGATCTATCGCCTATCCGCTGAACCTTTTAGGTGGGCTTAGGTGAGCAGCACCTGGTAGCTCCTATCCACGCCCCCTCCCACATTGATCCGCACCGTGACTTTCAAGCGGTGGTGCAGACTGCTCGCGAGCGCCGTCCGGCCGGCCTTGTCGAGACGGACCGAGAGCGCCCGCTGGCTGCCTGCGCTGACCCTGTAGGAGATGGCGCCGAGGTTCACAACCTTCGAATGCTTGCGGAAGCCGCTGCTGGTGTGATCACGGACGCTCTCGGTGATGGTGAGCTCGAGACGACCGACGCATGTCGATATGGCACAGGAGAGCTCGAGCCTGGCGACGTTCGCCCTAACCGCGACCGGAGCAGCCATGAGCCGGACAACGGGGCGCGCTGCCGGCTCGGGTGTGACCAAGGGGGTCGGTGCAGGCGCTGTCGTCACGGCCGTTGGCCCTGGGGACGTCACGGTCGTCGAACCCTGCGACGTGGCGGCCCCACCCGATCCGGGTGCAGCGACACCGGTCCCCGTCATCGTGATCGTCTGCGGTCCACTTCCGTCGTTGCCTTCGATGACCCAGGTCGACGAGAGCGGCCCGGTCGCGGTGGGCGTGAACTGCACGCTCTCCTCGACTGTCGAGTTGCCGCCGATCGAGGCGCCGGCGGGCAGGCTTGAAAGTGCCGAGAACCCGTTCGTAGTAGGCGGCGTCGACGCCATGATGTCGAGCCCCACGCCGCCCTGGTTCCCGACGTAGAAATTGACCGTCCTGCTTTGGCCGACCTGGACGTCGCCGAAATCGAGCGCCGTGGAGCTGATATTGATCTGCGGCGGCGTCTGCGCCGAGCCGGAGACCGGCACGCCGAAGTCACCCGCGGAGGTTTTTAAGGTCGCCACGCCGCCGAAGACGTGATCGAAGTTGCCAGATGATCCTGGCGGTGAGAAGTCCACCGTGAAGCTGACCGTGCCATTGGGCGCGATCGTCGCATTGCCAGGAGGGTCGGGCACGGCGAACGGTAGGGCCGGAGCTGTGAAGCCCGTGACGGTGAGCGGATTCGTGGAGACGTTCGAGAACGTCACCACCTGGCTCACCATCGGACCTCCGATGAGCTGGGGAGCGAAGTCCGCCTCGGCCGGCGCAGCGCTGAGGGGCCCTGTTGCGATAAGCCCCTCGCCGGCCAGCGCGATCGTGGCCGGCCCGCTGCCGACGTTGGCCGTGAGCGTTCCGGTCAGCTCCCCGATGGCATTTGCCGTGAACGTGATCGGGACGGTGATCGACTGACCCGCGGACAGCGAAGCAGGAAGTGGTTGGTCCGGCGTGCCGATGGCGAATGCGGATCCCGTGAGGGAGAACGACGTCACCGTCGTCTGTGCCGTCGCGGTGAACGTTGCCGTACCGGCGGCCGATTGCGAGACGGTCGCGGGCGAGAAGTCGAGATCGTCGCCGACGAGCGCGGGAGGCGAGGCCTCAAGGAGTCCGAAGCCGAGGACCGTGCCGTCGGACGTTCCGGCGTAAACCCTGCCGCTATCGACTCCCGGCTCGGCGAACGTCGAGGTCGTAAAGGTCGAGGAGTGCCATACCTGTTGCAATGCGCCGTCGGATCCAGCGTTTTGCGGAATCGGATCGTAGGCCTCGAGCTCGCCGACTCCGGATCCAATGTCGTGGATGACCCATACAAGCGCCGACCCGGAGGCCGTGCCGTTCGAGGTGACGACCGGTGCTCCAGAGCCGAATTCGAAGGGGCCGACGCTCGAATTGTTGGCGGTGCTGCCGACGAGCTTGAACCATACGGCCCCCGAGGCGCTCACCATGCGCTGGAAAACGTCTAGGGAACCGCCGTTGGCGTTGAAGGGAGTCGACCCGGTCGAACCGTCCGTCGGGATGTAGACGTACCCGCCCTGGCCCGGCCACACCGCAGGTTTAGACCACACGCCTCCGTAAGGCCCGCTCTCGGATGGGACGGCGTCCTCGGCACTCGTGCCGTACTGGTAGCCACCTAAAGCGTTCATATTTAGGGAGTAGAGCTCGCCTTCTTTGCCGATCTGAAGCATTACATCGGGCTCTTGTGGCGTTCCCATGCTGGCCGGGAGCGCGACCGGGCCTCCCGATCCGAGGTCGCCGTCGTAGATGTTCAAATTGGGCGCATCCCAAGGGATGAACCAGTCGAGGACCCGCAACTTGCCGCCGGAGGTGCTTAGCTTGACGACCGCCTCGCCGTAGTTGACTGGCTCCGGGCTACGCGTGCCGGAGCCGGGACTGGGAAGCGTGCCGTTGCCGGTCGCGACGTAAATGTTCCCTTGCCCGTCGATGACGGGGGCGCCCCCTGACTGCCAGACGCCACCTTTGCCGCCTCCTCCATTGGGAAGGTCGATGCCAGTCTCGGTCGCCCACATCGTGGTGATGCTCGCTGTCGACGTCGAGACGCCGACCAGCCAGCCGGTCCAATTGCCGAGGTCACAATGCGCGCCGAATGCCGCATAGACGACTCCGTTCACGAGGACGAGTCCCGGGCGCTGTGCCTCGTACTCTGCGTCGAAGACCGTTCCGGGATCGTCGTCAGCGGAGCCCTGGATGAGGACGCCACTTGCCGGCCAGCCCGCCGCTGTCGCGCCGGTCGCTACGTTCACGGCTTCCATGTAGTACACGGCCGATCCATTTGGTCCGGTGCCGGTGTCGGCGACGAAGTAAGCCGTGTCGGTGGCCTGGTCGATCACCGGCGTACCTGTGATGCCCATGTACGGGGTCAGGTCGCCGCAGTTGAGCTGCTGGAGCGGGTTCCACGGCGCGCCGAAATTGTCGCTCCACTTGATCACACCCGTCGAAGGATCGAGCCCGTAGACATCGTTCTGCTCGGTGGCCGCGAGCAGGGTCCCTTGGCTGACAAGGGGCTGCGCGTAGACGTGGCCGACGACCGACGTGCTGAACAATTGACCGAAGTCGCCGGAGGTCACCGCCGAGGGTGCGAGCTGAGACTCGCTGGGGTACCAACCCGTCTCGAGGTTGTCACCGGACATTTGCAACGTGTCGGCTTTGGCGCTCGTGGCCACGAGCGCGGCGAGGGTCGTTCCTCCGAGGCTGGCTGCAACGACGGCGCTCGTCACGAGTCGAAATGTGAGGGAGCGTCTGCTCTGCGATCGAAACCTGCATCGATGAAGCACAGCCACCGTCCTGGTGTAGTAGTTGAATTACCACGTGCCGTTGTCATGCAACTACTATAAGTGGCAGAATACAGGATCGTACAGGTCTTTTGCGAAGTAGTTGAAGCAGTGAGCTGCACCCTATGCCATTTATATCGCCAATACCATCGCGGACAGTGGCACAGATCGATTTCGCGGCACGGCTTCGACGTGAAGGCATGGGCGTTCGGCAATTTGGTTGCCCGCTCGCGTGACCGGCGCGAAGCATCATGCCGTTGAAGTGCCGAGGAGCTGCGGACCTACGGACCTAAGGAGCTATATCGACCAGCTGTTGCTACCAGCGTGCCGAGCGCGTCAGATCCGCTGCTCGGCCTCCTCGAGGGTGAGCTCGGCTGCCGGGTCCGCCTCGAGGCGTTCGTCCGGGATAGGAAGGCCGCTGAGGACGGAACGTCCGTAGGTGCCCTCTTCGAGCCGCTTCTCCGCGCGCTCGACCGCCGCGAGTCTCTCCCGCAACGCCGTCACGATGGCGTCGTCGGCGCCGGCCGCGGTGAGCGAGCTAGCCGGGTCCGCCATGTCACCGGGCTCGTTGGCAGCATCCCGATCCTGGGTCGATGCCGCGGCGGTGTCCGCCAGAAGATGCTCGACCCGGGCTCGTTCGGCGCGAAGTAGCTCGCGTGCCCGCTGCTCGTCCATCACTGCTGGAAGTGCTCGACCACCGCGGGCGGGCGGACATGCGCTTCGTCAGGATCCTTGCCGGCGTTCCTCCGCGCTCGCCGCTGGGCGAGCAGATCCCAGCACTGGTCGAGAGCGACCGCTACCTCTGCGAGGCGGGTCTCCTCCTCGTCGGACAGCCCGGCACCGACGTGCGCGCGCTCGATCCGGTGTTCCTCGTCCGCCAGCCGGCTGATCTCGGCGACGATGTCCTTGTCGTCCATGAGGAACTCCTCTCAGATACGGTCACCCGGGTCAGATACGGTCACCCGGGCCGACGAGTCGCTCCGGGGACGATCGTCACAGCGTAGGGGAATCGACCGTCTCTCGCCGCGGTCGGCCGAGCCGGTACGCCGGACCGCGGGCTCGGCCACGCCGCCGGGGTGGAGATGCCGCGCTCTGCTCACTAGGGTGACGTGGGGTCTTGCGTAGCCGTCGTCCCGACACCTGCCCTGTAGCCACTGGCCGGCCACTGGCGACTCACGCCGTGCTCGGCCGCACGTCCCACCCGGGGCCACACGCGAGGAGAGATGGATGACGACCGACCAACCGATGCAGCTCGGCGTGGTGGGACTCGGACGAATGGGAGCGAACATCGCCCGCCGGGTCATGCGTGACGGTCACGAGTGCGTGGCGTTCGACCTCGACCCGAAGGCAGTCCAGGCGCTGGAGGAGGACGGAGTCACCGGGGCGGGCTCGATCGAGGACTTCGTCCTCAAGCTGTCGAAGCCCCGTGCAGCCTGGGTCATGGTGCCCGCCGGAGACCCCACCGGCAAGACGATCGACGCGCTCGCGGCGCACATGGAGCCGGGGGACATCATCATCGACGGCGGCAACTCCTACTACCGAGACGACATCCGCCGCTCGGCCGCCCTGGCGGAGCGGGAAATCCACCTGGTCGACTGCGGGACGAGCGGTGGGGTATGGGGTCTCGAACGCGGGTACTGCCTCATGATCGGCGGAGAGACGCCGATCGTGGACCACCTCCGTCCCTTGTTCGAGACCATCGCGCCAGGCGTCGGCTCTGCTCCTCGCACGCCGGGTCGAAGTGGCGAGCCCAGCCCCGCCGAGCACGGCTACCTGCACTGTGGACCCAACGGTGCGGGCCACTTCGTGAAGATGGTGCACAACGGCATCGAGTACGGGATGATGGCCTCGTTCGCGGAGGGCCTGAACGTGCTGCGCAATGCCAACGTAGGCAAGAGCCAGGTTGCGGGAGATGCCGAGACCGCGCCCCTTGCGGAGCCGGAGTTCTACCAGTTCGACATCGACACCGCTGAGGTCGCCGAGGTCTGGCGCCGGGGAAGCGTCGTCGGGTCGTGGCTACTGGACCTCACCGCCGCTGCCCTACACGAGTCGCCGGACCTCACGGAGTTCTCAGGCCGCGTCTCGGACTCAGGCGAGGGCCGTTGGACAGCGATCGCCGGGATCGACGAGGGCGTCCCGACGCCCGTGCTCACGAGCGCCCTCTACTCGCGCTTCGCGTCCCGGGGACTGGACAACTTTGCCAACAAGGTCCTCTCCGCGATGCGCAAGCAATTCGGCGGTCATAACGAGAAGGCGAGCTGAGAGCCCCACACATGTTCAGCTGACGTGGCGTCGCTGCACGCCAGCCGCTGTGCCGATAAGCACCTCGCTCACCATCTCGGGGCGGCACAGCCCGTGCTCCACCACTCCGGGCGTCGCCGAAAGTCGATCCGCGGCGCGCTCTAGCTCGTCGAGGGGACCCCAGAAGTCCGCGAGCACCCCGTCGTCCGGCGTCCTCGGAGCGTCCCGGAGGCGGGTGTCGCCGAGAGCGCGCAGCGTAGCGGCGATGCCGAATTCGAGCAGCTCCAGCGGCACGGGGGGCTGCAGCGCGGCGACGAGCTTGTTCGACGAGACGACGACCACGAAGCGATCAGACGCGCCGGCGACGATCTTCTCGCGCGTATGCGCGCCGCCACCTCCTTTGACGAGCCAGCCGTTTGGATCCACCTGGTCGGCGCCGTCGATGGTGAGGTCGAGGCGCTGCAGCGTCTCGAAGGGCTCCAGTTCGAGGCCGAGCGCCTCGGCTGCTTGTGCGGTCGCAGGAGACGTCGCCACGCACCGGATGTCGAGCCGACGTGCCGCGAGGGCGGGGAGCAGGTAGGCCACCGTCGAACCCGTTCCGAGACCGACGACCATGCCGGGCTCGGGAAGCATGGCGGCAGCTTCAGCGGCGAGTCTCTTCTCTTCCTCGGTCGTCATGGGCGCCTCCCGGCCGGCGGCTCGAGGATCGCGACGATCTCGACGTGCTCGGTCATCGGGAACTGGTCGAAGGCTCGGAGCGAGGAGATCCGCCACCGGGCGTCGAGTGCGACCCTAAGGTCACGGGCGAAGGATGCTGGATCGCACGCCACATAGGCGACACGTCGCGGGGCCGGTCGTAGCGCGACGAGCGTGGCCATGACCTCGCGTCCGACCCCCTCGCGTGGCGGGTCGAGGACCACGAGGTCGCAGTGCCCGAGTCCGGAGACGAGCCCGGGCGTGACCGTCGCGGACCGGACGATCACCTGCGGGTAGTCCTTGACGTTGTGCCGTGCGTCGGCGGACGCACGCGGGTCGCGCTCGACCGCCACGACCGAGCCGTGTCCTCCGACCGCCTCGGCAAGAAGCACCGAGAACAGCCCGACTCCGGCGAACAGGTCGAGGGCGCGCTCGCCCCGGCGGGGCTTGAGTCCTCCGAGCACGGCGTTCGCCAGCACCGCAGGCGCCCCACGATGGACTTGCCAGAACGCGCCGGCGGAGATCCGGTAGGTGTGACCAGCGGCGTCGGCTCGCAGACGATGAGGCTCGCGCAGGGTCTCGTCGCCCACGATGAGGCCCGCCTGCGGTGGCCCGAGGCGAGCGAGGTCACGCGGGCGAGAGCCGGGGGGCCTTGGCGCCGCCACGATCACGGCGTGCGTCGCGCTCGTCGGCTCCCGATGGGTCCCGCGGCGCTCCGCGGGCTCGGTGGCGAACACCTCGACCGACTCGACTCCCGGCCACCGGAGCTGCTCGGCGCCGATTGCCTCCACCGCCCCGGACGCGATCAGGCATCGGTCGACGACCTCGATGTCGTGCGAACGGTGATGCCGGAACCCCGTCCGCCCCGAGCCGTCGACCGCGAAGCGCACCCGCGTCCGCCAGCCGAGTCCGCCCGGAGCGCCTGGAACCTCCTCCACCTCGACCGTGGTGTCGATCCCGGCGAGCCGCCGAAGCTGCTCGGAGATGAGCGCGGACTTGAGATCTCGCTGCGCCGGCAACGCGACGTGCTGAAAGTCGCAGCCGCCGCAGCGATCAGGACCCGCGTACCGACACGGCGGCTCGACGCGGTCACTCGAGCGCTCGAGGATCTCGACGGCGTCCGCTCGCAGGTAGGACGTCGCCTCGGCGGTGACCCGCGCCCGGACGAGCTCGTCGGGGAGGGCGTGGCGTACGAACACGACGCGCCCGTCCTCGGCTCTGGCGACGCAGCCGCCTCCAGCGGCGATCGAGCCGCAACGCAGCTCGAGGAGCTCATCTCGGGAACTTCCGGCAATCGCCGGCAGCGCGGCCGGACTGTCGCCGCGAGCCTCCGGCGCGGTCGGTCGGTGAGCCATCCCCGCAGTGTCGCACGAGCGGACCGGTCCGGACCTATCGTGCCGGGCTGGAGGCAACACTGACTCTGGAGGCGCGATGCATACGCTGCGGGTACGGTCGAGCAGCTCGACGGCACGGGAAGGGACCGAGAGCGGGCTGCGGAGCCTCGGTCGCATGGAAGCAGGGCGGTCGTATTCTCGGCGCTCGTTCGCCGCGGCGGTCGCGCTCGTCGCGCTCGTCACCGGCGCCGCGAGTACCGCTGCGACCGTGCTCCACGCCTCGGGCGCGCTCGCACGGGCAGCCAGGCCGACCTGCGCAACGGTGTCGGTGCCCCTTCTCGACGCGCAGCTGGGCATCGACGCTGTCGCAGTGCACGCGGCGCGCCCGAGCCCGAGCTCCTTGATCTGCTCGTACTACGGAGCGAGCGGCCGCATAAAGAACGAGGCGACGATCGTCTACCTGAGCGTGACCGCCACGCCGGCGCAGTTCGCAGCTGTCATCGCCGCGGAGGAGAAGACGCACAAGCTGGCGAAGGTGCCCCGCATCGGCGAGGGTGCCTACGCCTACGAACTGGCGCCCAACGCGTACCTGTACATGCTCGACGGCAGGTCGATCGTTCAGCTCTATGCCGCTGTGGCACTCACCAAGGTGGAGGCGCTGGCCCGCCGCATCGTGCCGCTGGTCAGGACCTGACAGCCGCGGCGCCGCCCACGGACGGAGGGCCGAGCGGCCCTCGTAGGGTGGAATCGCCATGGCCGTAGAAGGATTCGTCGCATCCCCGCCCGCAACGCTTCCCCGGGGCCGCCGGATCGGCATTCTCGCGATCTGCTGCACGAGCTTGTTCATCGTGGGTCTCGACAACACGATCGTGAACGTGGCGCTGCCGTCGATCGGTCACGAGCTCCATACGGCGATCTCCGGGCTCCAGTGGACGGTCGATGCCTACACGCTCGTCCTCGCCAGCCTGCTCATGCTCTCCGGCTCCACCGCCGACCGCGTGGGCAGACGGCGGACCTTCGAAACCGGGCTGGTGCTGTTCGCTGCAGGCTCCCTGCTCTGCAGCGTCGCTCCCAATCTCGGCGTCCTCGTCGCCTTCCGCATGGTCCAGGCCGTCGGCGGATCGATGCTCAATCCTGTGGCGATGTCGATCCTCACCAACACCTTCACCGAGCCGAGGGAACGCGCCCAGGCCATCGGGGTGTGGGCCGCCGTCATCGGCATCAGCCTCGCGCTCGGCCCTGTCGTCGGCGGAGCGCTCGTGGGCTCGGTCGGCTGGCGGTCGATCTTCTGGATCAACGTCCCGGTATGCCTCGGGGCCTGCGTGCTTGCGGCGCGTTATGTGCCGGAGTCCAAGGCAGAGCAGCCGCGCAAGATCGACCCGGGCGGCCAGGGGATGGTCATCGTGCTGTTCGCCTCGGTGACGTTCGCCATCATCGAAGGCCCGACGTCGGGCTGGACCTCCTCGAAGATCCTGCTGGCGTTCACCCTCGCGGCCGCGTCGCTCGGCGCGCTGCTCGTATACGAGCCCCGACGCGAGGAGCCGCTCATCGACCTTCGCTTCTTCCGAAGCGCACCGTTCTCGGGCGCCACGCTCATCGCGATCTGCGCGTTCGCCGCGCTCGGCGGCTTCCTCTTCCTCAACACCTTGTACCTCCAGGAAGCCCGCGGCCTCTCACCGTCGCAAGCCGGTCTGGACACCTTGCCGATGGCGGCGATGACGATCATCGGGGCGCCGATCTCGGGCAGGATCATCGGCGCACGCGGACCGCGGATACCTCTCGTCATCGGCGGGATCGGTATCGCGGCGAGCGCCCTCATGCTGACGCGGCTCTCTGGCTCGACGCCGTTCACGTGGCTGTTCGTCGCCTATGTGCTGTTCGGCATCGGCTTCGGCGTCGTCAACGCGCCGATCACCAACACGGCGGTGTCGGGAATGCCACGCTCCCAGGCCGGGGTCGCCGCCGGCGTGGCGTCGACCAGCAGACAGGTCGGGCAGTCGCTCGGTGTCGCCGTCGTCGGGGCGCTCGCGACCGCGGCCGTGCGCGGTCCACTCCACGAAGCGTTCCCTGCTGCCACGCACGCAGGCTGGTGGACGATCGTCGGGTGCGGGGGAGCGATCTTCGTCCTCGGCCTGGTCACGACCTCCTCCTGGGCGGTGGGCACCGCCCGGCGTGCAGCCGCGCGTCTCATGCCCGGGCAGGGTCCCGACGAGGCGCCCCAGCGAGTGCCCGGGCGACCCGGCCCGCGGCCGGGGCGCCGCGGCTCGATGCGAGACTGGTCGCGATGTACCTTCCGGATGCCTTCGCGCAGCGTGACCGTGAGGCCGCGGCCGAGTTGATACGCCGTGTCGGGATCGCCGAGCTCGTCAGCTCCGACGGGCGCGCGATCAGCGCGTCGACGATCCCGATGCTCCTCGACGAGAGCGCGGGCCCCCACGGCGCGCTTCTCGGGCACGTCGCGCGAGCGAACAGCCAGTGGTCGTCGTTCTCGCCGGAGATCGAGGCGCTCGCGATCTTCCGCGGGCCCGACGCTTACGTGTCGCCGTCGTGGTACGCGACGAAGGCGGAGCACGGCAGGGTCGTTCCCACCTGGGACTACGCCACGGTCCATGTCCGGGGTCGGCTCGTCGTCCACGACGACGAGGCCTGGAAGCGGACGCTCGTGACGAGGCTGACGCAGTTCCACGAGGCGAAGCGGCTCCAGCCCTGGTCGGTGGACGACGCCCCGGTGGAGTACGTCGACGCCCAGCTGCGGGCGATCGTCGGCCTCGAGCTCGTGATCACGAAGCTCGAGGCGAAATGGAAGCTGAGCCAGAACCAGCCGGTCCGCAATCGCGAAGGCGTCGTCGCCGGTCTCGAGCAGGGCGGCACGCCGCGCCAACTCGAGGTCGCAGAGATGGTCCGTGCGACGGCCGATCAGGCAGGGGCTAACGGTTTGGGCTAACGACCCAGCGGAGCGCTAACGACCCAGCGGAGCGCTAACGACCCAGCGGAGCGCTATCCGC
>JAODBO010000004.1 GCA_025464005.1 Acidimicrobiaceae bacterium
GTCCGTGGCCCCAGGATCGGCTCGCTTCGATCGACGAAGCAGACGACCGCTCGTTCGTTGTGCTCGACGCCCGCAACGGCGATCGCTACCGAGGCGAGCCCGATCCGGTCGATCCAAGGTCCGGGCACATTCCGGGCGCTCGGAGCCTGCCGTGCCGCGAGCACCTCGATGACAGGGGCAAGTTCCTCCCCGCCGACGAGCTTCGTCGCAGATTCGCCGGCGTCGGCGTGCTCGACGGCGCCGAGGTGATCTCGTACTGCGGCTCCGGGGTGACTGCTTGTCATAACCTGCTGGCGCTCGAGCACGCCGGGCTCGGCCAGGGTCGCCTCTTTCCCGGTTCGTGGTCCCAGTGGTGCAACGACGTCACGCGCCCGGTCGCCACCGGCCACGCGCCGGGCTGAACTGACGACCCATAGTTGCCACGGGGTCACCGCAATGCCCCCAACAACCGACACGTGACGGCGGCACTGCGAGCACGCCATGCAGGTGGCGACCTCAGCGGGTCAGCACCTCGAGGGTCGTGAGGCTCGGATCGGACGCGTATGCGATCCGCACGCCGGTGGCCGCGACGCTGCGCAGCCCGGCGAGCAGCTCGGCCGTGACTAGCTCACCGGGAGCGAGCACCGGGATGCCCGGCGGGTACGGGGCGATCAGCTCGGCGCTGATCCTCCCGACCGCGTCGTCCGCCGGCACGCTCTCGTGGGCTGCGAAATACGCCTGCCTGGGACTAACCACGCTCACCGGCTGAATCCCCCAGCTCATAGGCACGGGGAGCTCCCTTGGCGGTCCCGAACCCTGCCGGATCACCTCGACGAGGGCGCAGACAAGGGCCTCGACGGTCTCGCTGTCGTCGGCGATGCTCACTACCGGGACAAGGGTGTCACGATCCGCGAGCTCCACCGGAAGGCCACGCTCGACGAGGCGCCGCTCGAGCGCGATCCCGTCGGCGCCGACTCCCGACAGCAGCAGCACGAGACGAGTCGGGTCGAAGCCGCCGGGCCGGAAGTCGTGCTCGTCTGGCACCTCGAGGCCCGATACTTCGCTTCGGAGGCGCTCCCGGGCACCGCGCACCAGAGCGAGCAATCCGTCCAGCAGCTCCTCACCCCGGCTCGCGAGAAGCGCGCGGGATGCGTCGATGCTCGCCAGCACCGATCCCGCGGGGCTCGTCGTATGGGTCGCCTCGAAGCCCCGTTCGAGGCGACCGACGTCGAAGCGCTCCGTGCGGGCACAGACCAGGCTCGCCTGGCTGTAGCCGACGAGCATCTTGTGCACACTCGTCACCATCGCGTCGGCGCCACGAGCAAGCGCATGTCTGGGCACGCCTGGGTGCGCCCCGAAGTGCGCACCCCACGCCTGGTCGACGACGACGGGCACGCCGAAGCGGTGCGCGACCTCGACGATTGCCTCGAGGTCCGAGAGCGTGCCGAGATAGCTGGGCTCGGTCAGCATGACTGCCACGGCCTCGGGATGCTGCTCGAGCGCGTGCTCGACGTCGGCAACGGCGACGCCGAGTGGAAGGTGTGTCCGGGGGTCGAGAGACGGCGGCAGCCAGCACGGCTCGAGGTCGGCGAGTACGAGACCGAGCAGAACCGAACGGTGGAGCGAACGCGTCACGACGACCTTGTCGCCGGGTCGGCCGAGGGAGAGGCACATGCTCTGGTTGGCGTGCGTGGACCCACCGGTCGAGAAACGACACCAGTCCGCTCCATACCAGCAGGCAGCCAGCCGCTCCGCCTGGGCGAGGTACCCACCTGTGAGCTTCACGGTGTCCACGCCTCCGTAGAGCGGAACGTCCCCGGCGACGGCAGCCGCGAGGCCGGCGTCGAGCATCGAGGAGCGACCCTTGTGGCCCGGGACGGTGAACGACGTGGCGGCCGCCTCGCGAAAGGCGAGATACGCCTCGAGCAATGGGGCATCCGCGCGCAGCCCCGGAGTCGTCGGCAACGCCTGGAGGACTCGATCCGGGCGTTTCTCGCCCTTCAACTCTTGACGTACCCCCGCTCGGCCGGAGCGGCGACGTCGTCCGGCTCGGCGGGAGGAACGGTGGTGGGCGCCGCCGGGGCCGGGGCGGGAAACGGGAGCTCTGTCGTGCGAGCGGGGTCCTCCAGGTCATGGACCCTGACGAGCTTCTGGAGATAGTCGATGATCAGGACCGAGTCCTGCGGGACGTCCGTCCAGTCCTCCCCCACGATGCCGGTGGACGCCACGACCACTGCGTCTTGCCGGCAGCGATAGCGAAGGTCGTAGTACTGGTCGAGGTGGCCGATCGGAAGGTTGCCCGGGTCCCCCACGGCCGCGAGGAGATGCTCGCGTGGAGGCGGCGTGCCGGCACGGCCGTGGACGACGGCGAGCATCATGGGCGAGAGAAGGACGGCATTGAGGCTTCCCTGACCGCACACCCTCCGGATGTCGGCCACTGCCTCGCAGATCGCCGCGACTACGTCGCCGGTGGCCTCGATGCGCTCCAGGACGTGGAGGAAGTACCGCTCGCTGTCGGTGTCGCCGCGTCGCCGCGCCCGATACGCCGGCGAGAGCAGCCCGTCGAGACGATCCACCGCCGGGATGCTCCCGTTGTGGGCGAACGCCCAGCCGTCGCAGAGGAACGGGTGGGTGTTCTCCTTGCGCACCTCGAAGCCGAGCGTCGCCCACCGCAGGTGCACGAGCCCCGATCGCCCGAGCGCGCTGGTCGCGAGAGCGTGGAACGACGGGTCGTCGAGCGCCCTACGGGTCGACCGTTTCGTGTCTATCGACCTGTCGCCCGCCGCGGCGCTAGCGCCCGTTCCCGGGCCGTCGGCGGTCCACGCCATGCCCCAGCCGTCGCCGTGCAGCGACGAGAGTGCCTCGAGGCTCCCGAAACCCTCGGCTCCGAGCAGCTCGGCTACCGGAGCGTCACGTACCGAGGCGTACGCCAGCAGCCGGCACATCCGCGGTCCTCCTGTCCCGTCGCGCCCATCGGCGCTCGTTCCTTGTGCCACCTTAGTGGCGGCGTATATCGTCACCGTAATGCCACTATTGCGTCTCCTGGCGCGCCGCCCCGGGACAGCGCGTGAGCGACCGGCGCGTCGAACATACGTACGGTTGCTGCGCTACTCTCGCAGCATGAGGCTCGCGGTCCAGGGCTCGCTACTCGATCTGACCGCCACGAGCGATCCGGGTGAGCTCGGGTCGAACGTGCAGCGGACCACGCTCACGAGCGGCGCCTGGATCGACGTGCGCAGAGCTTGGATCCCGGCGGACGACACTCTGCTCGAACGGCTCCTCGCTTCGGTCCCGTGGCACGCCGAGCGGCGGCAGATGTACGACCGCGTCGTCGACGTGCCCCGCCTCCTCGCCTTCTACGACGGGAGCTGTCCTCTTCCCGATGCGGTTCTCGAGTCGGCCAAGCACACGCTCGATGCGCACTACCGCGAGGAGCTCGGCGAGCCGTTCAGCACCGCCGGGCTCTGCCTGTACCGGGATGGAAACGACAGCGTGGCATGGCACGGTGACACGATCGGCCGCGGCGCGACGCACGACACGATGGTGGCGATCGTCTCACTCGGCGCGCCGCGTGGCCTGTTGCTCCGGGCGCGAGGCGGTGGGCGAGCGCTGCGCTACGAGCTCGGGTGGGGCGATCTGCTTGTGATGGGGGGCAGCTGCCAGCGCACCTGGGAGCACGCAGTACCGAAAACGGCACGAGTCGTCGGGCCGCGCATCAGCGTCCAGTTCCGACCGCGAGGAGTTCGCTGACGTCTCGCCGCCGCCGGACATCCGGTCGAGAAGCTCCATCTCCGGAGGTTCCTGCCGTTATGTAGTGGACGTGGCCTCGGTCAGTGACCCGACGCCGCCCAATTCCCAGGTCGCAGAGCGGAGCCGGGTCGAGTCATCGGCACCCGCCGGCGAGGGGTCACACGAAGGGCACGGTCGCCATGTCCCCCACATCCCCGCAACCAAGTGACCACGAACGGGCCCGGGTCCGTGCGTACGAGCTGATCCAGGACCTCCAAGCGACCGATCCCAACGCCGCGACAGAGCTCGCGGCGCTTGCGGAACATGCGGCGCGACGCGGGTGGGGCGACGTCGCGAGAGCCGGAGTGCTCGGTCGGGCGGTGAGCGCCTGGTACTGCCAGGACGGAAGCGCCCTGACCGCGGTGGCGACGCTCATCGAGAGGAGCAGGCTGGACGGTGACCAGGTGATGCTCGCCCTCGGCCTGGCGATGCGCTCGGACCCGAGTGTCTCGGGAGGCGATCCCGCCACCACCACGGTGCGGGACGAAGACCTCGTCAAGGCCATGGTGTTGCTCGAGCCGGCCGACGGCGCCGAGCTGGAGCGCATCACCGGCCACACCGCGTGCGGGAACGCCCTGTACCACCGCGGCCTGTTCGAACTGTGTGACGAGCAGTACGGCGCGGCGCTCGTCATCGGAGACTCCCAGCCTCCGGGCAGCCTGGACTTCGTCCTCGCGCCGATCATGTTCAATCGAGCCGAGGTGCAGGTCGCGTGGGCCAGCATGCTCTACCAGCTAGGCGACCAGGTCGGGGTGGCACAGCGCTGGGCTTCCTGGAAGGCACTTTCGGCCTCGGTGACGTCGTTCGAGCTGCCGGAGGCGTGGCGCGTGGAGCTGACCGCCCTCGGTCTGCTGCTCGGGTCGATGGCCGCCGAGGACACGGCGCTCGCGGCACGTCGCCTGCTCGGAGAGCTCTCGTACGGGGACGAGGACGAGCCGAGATCCGTCGGTCTCCTGAAGCTCGCTGCGGCCGTGAGCGATGCGCACGCCGCCCGGGAGGGAGCGGGAGCCGCAGCAGAGGCGGCCGTGCGCGCGATCGACCCGAACCTCCACGGACAGCTCCACGATCTCGCCCTCTACATCGCCGCAGAGATCGAGGCCGGAGGAGCAGAGGGCGCCGGGCTTCGCTATGCCCGGCGCCAGCTCTCGGTGCACTGGTCGAACCGTCTCGCATCGCTCGGCTCCATGCAGTCACGCGTCCAGGCCGAGCGGCTGGCGAGCGAGCGTGAGCTTCTCAGCAGGCACGCTCGTCTCGACGACCTGACCGGCATCGGCAACCGCCGGGCGCTCGATCGGTACGTCACCGAGCTCATGAGACTCGAAGTCGCCACCGTCGCGATCCTCCTCCTCGACGTCGACTCGTTCAAGGAGGTCAACGACCGTCACGGCCACCTGGCCGGTGATGCCGTGCTCGTCGGGATCGCTCGGATCCTCGAGCGCAGCATCCGCCCGTCCGACATCGCGGTGCGTCTCGGCGGCGACGAGTTCGCCGTGGTGCTGTCCAACGCCGACCTCGACGCGGCTATAGAGCGCGCCTGCGGCCTCTTGGCGATGATCGACGACGAGCACTTCGAGGATGCCAGCCCGGACCTCGCCGTCGCCCTAAGCGTCGGCGTCGCGGTCGGCGCGCCGTCGCGGATGACCGAGCTGCGAGGCGAGGCCGACGCAGCGCTGTACCGTGCCAAGGCCGGGCGCGGCCGCCTGGTGCACCGTAGTCGGCTCGCAGTCGCGTAGCGCACAGTCGCCCAGGTCCGAGACGACATTGGCCGACCTCCTGGCCGACCTGACCCGCTCGCTCGGTCGCTCGGTCGGTCGGTCGGTCGGGGGAGAGCAAGTCCGTGATCAGTAATAGCGCAGCCCCCATACGAGGAAACTGGGAACCGTAGGGCCCGGTGAGTCGCAGCCGCACATGCGCCGCGACGAGCGTCGGAGCGCCGTCCGGGGGAGCAGTTGACGCAGTCGCATCAGCCCCTCGGATTCCCTGGCCCGATCGCGCGGATCGCTGTTCACCAAGCTTGGGTCGCGAGCCAACCTCCCGTGTGGCATGAGCATCGCCGATCGCGCCTACGAGCCGGTCAGCGGTCTCCGTTAGGTCCCTGTTATCGGCAATGTCGTACAACCGCACGGGCGACCCGCTCGTACGAGGTCGTCCACCGAACGAGGCGGGCAACGACTGTTGGAGAGGGACGCCATCGACGCGCACCGTGGAAGGCGAAGGGCGCAGCTGGGGCGGACCGGCATCGGCGCGAGCGCCCTCTTCGGCACCGCCGCCCTCGCCGATAGTTGTGGTGGCGGCTCGGCCGGGCCTGGCGTGGCGAGCATCGGCTCGACCACCAGCACGGCGCCTTCCGGCTCCGCGGTCTCTTCGGTAGCCTTCCCAAACCTCCAGAAGGCCTACCAGTCACAGCTCGCATACGCGAAGTGCATGAGAACCCATGGCGAACCTGGCTACCCGGACCCTGTTCTCCACGCCCGCAATCTCAGCACGAGCAGCGGCAACCTCGACACGAGCTCTACTCAATACGTCTCTGCCGCGAGCACCTGCAAGAGACTGGTCCCAAACGGAGGCCCTCCGAGCGCGGCTCAGATCCAGAAGGCGACTGCCGAGCTCTTGAAGTACGCCCAGTGCATGCGTACCCACGGGGTGCCGAGCTTCCCGGACCCGGTTGTGGGCAACGGCAGCTTGTCGATCAAGATCGGAGGTCCCGGCCTCGATCACAACTCGCCGCAGTTCCAGGCGGCACAGAAGACCTGCCAGAAGCTTGCCCCTCTCGTCGGAGGAGCTTGAGCGCCCTGACCAGACCTCTCGACCTGGCGCTGGTCGGCGCGACGAAGGGTCACATTCGCACACTGTTGCTCGCCGAGGCGATCCTGCTCGCGCTTCTGGGAGGAACAATGGGGGACGTGCTCAGCGCGATCTGCACCGCGATCTACGCGTCGACCAAGAGCTGGGCGGTCGTCATCCCTGCCGTGGCCTGGGGAGGACGGCTCGGTGCGGCGCTCGTCATCGGCGCGGTCGCCGGCCTGCTGCCCGCGCTCAGAGCCGCTCGCATGTCACCGACCGCGGCGCTGTGGAGCGTGTGACCCGACAGGCTGGGTCTCCGAGGAGGACGAGGGCCCCTTCAAACGAGACGGACGGGCTGACGCTCCGCGCCGGGATGGCGGGCCTTCCCCTCCTTCCAGTGATCGGCACCTGCGTCGCGTCCCTCGTCCTTTTTCGCCGAGAGCTCGTGCCGACGCCCTACCTCAACGACTCGGCGGTCCACGAAGAGATGGTCCGCTTCGCGTTGGCGAAGATCCGCGCCGGCCACGTCCCCCTCGACTCGTGGTTCCCCTTCCTCAACCTCGGCTCGCCTCAGTACCTGCACTACCAGAGCCTCGGCGCGATGCTCACCGCACTTCTTGCCTGGGCGATCGGCGTCGGGCACGCCTTCACGCTCACCACGTGGCTGCTCGTTTGTTGCTGGCCGCTCTGCGTCTACGGCGCGGCGCGTCTCTTCGGCATGGGTCGTGGCGCGGCTGCGGCGGCGGCCATGCTCTCGCCCTTCGTCTCCAGTGCCACGCGCGTCGGCTTCGAGCAGTTCAGCTATCTCTGGGCCGGCTACGGCCTGTGGAGCCAGCTTTGGGCGATGTGGACCCTGCCGTTCGCCTGGGCGCTCTCGTGGCGCGCCGTCGAGGAGCGGCGCTTCGTGATACCGGCGGCCGTGCTGGTCGCGGCCACAGCGGGGTTCCACTTCGAGACCGGCTATCTCGCCTTCGCAGGCGTCGCGATCTTCGTCCTCGCGCGCCCGACCGAGCTCCTCCGGAGGGCGGGTCATGCCTGTCTCGTCGCGGGCGGCGCGGCAGCTCTCTCCGCGTGGGCGATCGTGCCGCTCGTGGCCCAGGGTCACTGGGCGGCCGTCAACCAGTTCCTGCAAAGCGGTCCCGAGGGCGTCGACGCCAACTCCTACGGCGCGAGACGAGTGCTCACGTGGCTCGTCGATGGGGGACTCCTCGACTGGCACCACTTCCTGCTTCTCACGCCACTGTGCCTCTTCGGTCTCGCGCTCAGCCTCTCGTGCCGGCACCGACCCGACGGTCGCGGGTCGATCGGGGACGGCGCTCTTCGTGCGCTCGCACTTCTCTTCGTGTCCAGCCTGGTGCTCTATTTCGGCCGACCCACACTCGGGCCGCTGCTAGACGTGCTGCCGGGATCCGCCAACCTCTTCCTTCGCCGGTTCGTCGTCGGCGTTCAGCTCGCCGGCTTGCTCCTCGCCGGGGCGGGCGCCGCGCGGCTCGTGAGCTGGATGCTAGCCGGGGCCGAGTGGATCCTCTCCACACTCGGAAAAGCCGAGAGGCGTCCGTGGGTCCTTCTCGGCCCGGTCGGCGTCGGCTGCCTCGGGGTGCTCGTGCTCGTTCCGGCCTGGTCGTTCGTCGTCGGCCAAGCGCACCCTGACTCGTCGTTCATATCGAAGCAGTCCTCGACGAGCGCCGCCACCGCCCAGATCGACTCGCTGCTGGCGACGATCAGGAGGGAGGGAGGTGGCCGGACCTTCGCCGGCGACCCGACCGACTGGGGCGCTCACTTCGTCGTCGGGGAGGTGCCGGTCTTCAAGTACCTCGCGTCGAAGGACATCGACGAGGTCGGGTTCACGCTCCGCACGGCATCGCTGATGAGCGACCCGGAGGTGGAGCTCGACGAGGGCAATCCCGCCGACTATGCGGCGTTCGGGGTCCGCTGGCTGATCCTGCCGTCCGCGATGTCACCCGAAGTACCCGCGGAGGCGGTGCAGCGCCGTGGCAACTACGCGCTGTGGGAGATCCCGGGCTACGGCTACGTCCAGGTCGTCGACTCGCGCGGCAGCGTCACGGCGACGTCGGGCGACCTCGGCTCGTTCTCGGCCGCCTTCCTCGCCGGCCTGCCGTCGACCGACCCGCTCTACCCGACCGTCGCATATGGAGGTGGGGCGCCGGCGCGGGGGACGCTGCCATCTGGAGAGGACCCGTCCCGTCCGCCCGGACGGGTCCTCTCCCAACAGTCCGATCTCGCGGAAGGCACCGCCTCCGCGGAGGTGTCGGTCGAGCGGACCGCCGTCGTGCTGCTTTCCGCCTCGTACGACCCGGGCTGGCAGGCGACCGTCGACGGGCGTCGCGTCGCCACCGAGATGGTGGCGCCGGCGCTCGTCGGAGTGCGAGTCGGCCCAGGCCTACGCACCGTGCGCTTCGTCTACCGGGGCTTCCCCGACTACCCGCAGCTACTCCTGCTCGGCGC
>JAODBO010000010.1 GCA_025464005.1 Acidimicrobiaceae bacterium
CAGGCGCGCGACGAGGGCGTGCGCGGACCGCTCTGTCGCCACCTCGGGGTCCCGACGGCCTACGTCGCCCACGCCAAGCCGGACACGATCCTCGCGCGCCTCGGCCTCGACCCGGCCGGCATCGCCAGGGCCACCCGGGAGAGCCTGCTGCGCCTCGACGCACCACTGCTCGAGCTCGGCGCCGAGGCCGCACGGGCCGCGGCGGTGGAGCCGCTCGGCAATTAGTCGCTCGGCAGTTAGTCGCTCAGCATTTAACCGCTCAGCGGTCGTGCGAGACGCTGGGCATGTGAAGGCACGGCCGGGAGGAAACCCGGCCCGGTCAGCTCTGGGCGGACCGGAGGCTCGCGAGGTGCGCGCTCTCGTGCGCGACCTCCTCGCGGACGATTGCGATGTCCTCGCGGTGGGTGATTCCGATGCAGCGATTGGACGTCTCCACGACGTGGACCCGGTCGCTGCCGGTCGCCACCAGCGCGCCGACGACATCGGGCAGGAGCAGTTCGGGCCGCGCCGCCGTGTCCGGGTCGAAGTTGCGGATGGCCGCCTCGAGCTCGTCGATCAGCCTGGGATGGAAGCCCCAGAGGTTCATCGACACCGGCTCCGCACCCGAAAGGTGGAGGTGCCCGCCTGCAGTGCCGGCGGTCGTCGCCGCCGAGCCCGCCTGCGCGAGGGGCACTGCGTCGAAGGTGCCGTCGTCGCGGAGGTTCACGCGATGCTCGGCCACGCGGTCGAGCAGGCAGTCCTCGCCGACGTGGCAAAGACCACGTGTCACTTGCGCCTTCGTGAGGACAGTCCGGACGAGCTGGTAGGAGACGAGCACGTGGCGCTGGGCGACATCGGCGTTGTGCTCGGACCCCCCGGACGTCTTGGCGTCCGCGGCGAAATGCTCCGGGAGCAGGCGCAGGGCGGCCTCGCCGTAGAGGTCGTCGGCGTTGGCTACCCCGAACGGCCCGTGGATGGCGGGTGCGGCGCTCATGAGCGCCTGAGCCGTGCCCGGAAGCGGCGGCTGGCACACGAGCTCGACCGGCAGCTCGGACGCCCAGCGCCGTTTGACATGGCGGGCGACCTCCTCGCGGATCTCCTCGCGGACCACGAGGACGATGTCCGTGAAGCCGCAGGCCTCGGCCGCGAGGGCCGTATAGTCCATAATGGCTTCACCGTTGGGGCCAACGGCGGCGAGCTGCTTCAAGCCTCCGAAGCGTCGGCCATGACCGGCGGCGAGGATCACGAGCTGCATTGAGGCATCTTAGGTGCATTAGCTGCTCAGATGAGACGAATGGTGTGCGATGAGCGTTAGCAGATTGTTAGGCAAGGGCCGTCCCGCTCAGCCGAAGAGCAGGTACGCCATCGTGGCCGATGGCGGCAGCGACCCCGAGGCGAAGCCTGCCGTGGTGCCGGAGAGCGCTGCCACCGCGGGGGTCACAGCGGGGTCCGTCCCCGCGCCGGAGGCTGTCGTCACGTCCGTGTCCGATGTCGCGTCGCAGCCCGTCGTTTCGTCGGACACCGGTGCACCTCTCGATGCCGCCGGCGACGCGCCGATCGACGGCGAGCACGGGCTCGAGGAGCTCGACGCCGAAGAGCTCGAGCGGCGCCGCGTGGCGCTCGACGAGCTCGTGGCGATGATGCGCCCGGCGGTGCAGATGGACGGCGGCGATCTCGAAGTGGTCGACGTCGATTACAACGCTGGCGTCGTCGAGGTCCAGCTCCAGGGGGCCTGCGGCTCGTGCGCCATATCGGCCACGACCCTGCAAGGTGGCGTGGAGCGGCTGCTCAAGGAGCGCCTCGAGTGGGTCACCGAGGTCCATGGCGGCGTCGACGACTCCGTGGACCCGCTCGAGAGCGCGGCGATGGGCCGCGGCGCGTACGTGCCTCGCTACTACTGACCTCGACCGGTCACCCCTGAAGTTCCGGACCGCTCCGCTCATGCTCGATGACGCACCTGGTGCGAGGATTGCCGACCTCGCCTCCCCGGAAGTGGCCCCCCTCGTCGAGGCGATGGCCGCCTTCCTCGACGACCTCTACGGCACGCGCGACCGTATCCCGACCGTGCTCGAGCCTGACCAGTTCCGTCCTCCCGGCGGCGCCTTCGTCCTCGTCGAGGTCGGCGACGTCCCGGTCGCGTGCGGCGGTGTGCGCGCATGTGGAGAGGGTGCGAACATCGGCGAGCTCAAGCGCATCTGGGTCGAGCCGCACGCGAGGGGCAAGGGACTGGCGCGGCTGCTCCTCGAGCGGCTAGAGCAGGAAGCCAGGGCCCTCGGCTACGACGAGCTCTATCTCGACACCGGTCCGCTACAGCACGAGGCGATGCGCCTCTACGAGACGAGCGGCTACCGCTCCATCGCCAACTACGGCGCCAGGGCCAACAGCAACTTCTACCGCAGCTACGCCAAGCGGCTCGCCTGAGCCGGGGCGTCGCGCATGAGGCGGCGCAGCATCCGGTAGCCGATGAGCCGCACGCCGCTGCGTTCGATCGCCGCGCTGAGTGCTCCGCCGCTGACGAGCAGCCGCTGCTCGCCCACGCGTTCTGTCCAGTCGGGAGCGGCGGCCCGCAGCTCGGGCGTGTCGATAGCCGGGTGCGCGTGCAGCTCGGTGACCCCTGGTGGGAGATCCGCCAGCGCCTCGTCCAGCGTGGCCGGACCGGCGAGCAGCGTCCCGAGCGCGACGACCTGGTCTGGAGCGAGCACGCCTCGCTCGCTCGCCAGCTCGCGGAACGGGAAGCCCACCCGGGCCTGCTCGCTCAGCGCGGGCAGCCTCACCGGCAGGCAGAGCTCCTCGGCCAGGTCGAGGTAGACGTCGAAGAACTCGGGCTTCAGCTCCACCTCGCCGAGGTGGACGTCGAGGTGGCTCACGTCGAAGCCCCAGTAGATGGCCCGCTCGACCTGGGCGCGCCACTCGCGGCGCACCTCGTCGAGGTCCGCGTGCTCCCACACGTCGGCCACGGTGCGCGGGAAGCCGCCATCGCCGTCGAGCAGCGAAGGCGCCTGGGTTATCGGCCCCCACCGGTAGAGGTCGAGCTCGGCGTTCAACGTGAGGTGTGAGCCGATGTCCTCGCCGCGGTAGGCGGCGGCCGCTCCGCGCGACCACGGGGCCGGGACCATCAGCGACGCCGAGGTCGCCGCCCCGAGCCTTAGGGCGTCGTAGACGGCGACATTCGTGGCGTGCGAGAAGCCGAGCTCGTCGCAGGACACGACGAGGACGCGATCTTCATCCGAGAAGCCGAGACGTTCGGCGAGCGATCCCACGTCTTCGACGGTAGCGGTTGTCTTGGCGTCAGCGCCCGAGACGTGACTGGAGCGCGGCGTCCTTGGCCCGGACCTCGTCCGCGAGCCGCGCCTGGAAGGCGACGATCGCAGCCGAGATGTCGGGGTCTCCCACGCCGAGAATCCTCACGGCGAGCAGCCCGGCATTGCGAGCGCCGTCGACGGCGACGGTCGCGACGGGTATGCCCCGCGGCATCTGGGCGATGGACAACAGCGAGTCGAGCCCGTCGAGGACCTTGAGGGAGATGGGCACGCCGACGACCGGCAGGGGAGTGACCGCTGCGAGCACACCGGGAAGGTGCGCCGCACCTCCTGCACCTGCGACGAGGACCTTCAGTCCGCGCCCGAGCGCTCCGCGCGCGTAGGCCACGGCGTCGTCAGGCGTGCGGTGCGCAGACAGCACGCGCATCTCCCACGTGACGCCGAACTCGTCGAGCGCGTCAGCGGTAGCGCGCATCACCGACTCGTCCGAGTCGCTTCCCATGACGATGCCAACGGTCATCTCCAGCTCCTTGCAAGCGTGCCCCGACCCCGACGACCCCGACCCATCGGCGCGAGGCGCTTGCCGACCTGGCCGAGCACTAGTCCGACCACCACCCCGCCGGCGACGTCCGAGGCGTGGTGGATGCGAACGTAGACCCTGCTCGCCGCGACGACCGCCGCCGTGGCGAAGTACACCGGGGCAAGCGGATCGCCGTCGGACAGCAGCGTGGCGGCGCAAAATGCGGCGGTCGCATGGCCGGAGGGGAAGCTCGACGACAGCGGCTGGCGCAACGGGAGCGGATGGTCGGGCTGCTCGAGCGGGCGAGTCCGCGAGAAGACGGCCTTCAGCAGCACGTTGACGAGGACGGACTCGATCCCGGTGGCGGCGATCGCCCGGAGCGCCGCTCGCTCGTTGGTCTTGCCGCCGCGAAGCGCACGCAGCAGTGCGTACACGACCCAGATCAGGCCGAAGTCGCCGAGCGCCGAGGCCGTGTAGAAGACACGATCGGCCGCTTTGCGACCTCGCAGGCGCCCGACGAGCGCGTCGACGCGGTCGTCGAAGGTGTGGACCAGTGAACGGAGCATCGAGGGGGCAGATTAATCGGCGCCGACCGCGGCGCCCACCGTCACCGGCTCGAAGAGCGCTTCGCGGGCGCGCTCGGGAGAGCCCCCGAACGCCGGGCAGTACGGGCGGAACGAGCAGCTCTTGCACAGCGGGGACGGACTCGGACGGAAGTCCTCGCGCTCGCACGCGCGCTCGATCGCCCGCCACACCGCGACGGCTCGCTGGCGGACGCCGCGCATGGACTGCGCCGACGGGGACTCGGTGACGACGACCGGGTCCCGCAGGTAGAGGAGACGGACCTCGCGCGGCGAACGACCGAGCACCTGGTCGCAGAGGTAGGCGTAGAAATGGACGCCGATCATCCGGGCCCGGGCGTGGTCGGGACGCGGCGCGCGTCCGGTCTTGTAGTCGACGACGACCAGCTCACCGTCGGGCAGTCGGTCGAGGCGGTCGATGATCCCGCGAATCTCGACGCCGTCGATATCGGCCCGCAGATCGAGTTCGATGCCGATCGGCTGCACCTCGGTCGGATCCTCGATCGAGAGGTAGCGATCGACGAGGGTCGTCGCCTCGGCACGGAACGTCGTCGAGGCGTTCGAGTCGAGACCGAGGGACGCGATGTCGCTCTCGGCGAGGTCATCCCAGGCCTCGTCGAGCGTCGCTCGAGCCCGTTCGGGCGTCCTGCCCGTCGCCGATCCGGCGCCGTGCAGGATCTGAAGCGCCTTGTGGACGAGGGTGCCCCGCACGAGGTGCGGCGACGGTGGCTCGGGCAGCCGCTCGATGTAGGAGAAACGGAAGGCGAGGGGGCAGCTCATGAACTTCGTGAGCTTCGAGGGCGTGAGCGTGCTCGGCAGGGGGAAGCTCATGGCCTTTAAGGGTACGCCGCGGCTGTGCCGGTGCCGTTGATACCCACGCTTCGGCCGTGCTCCATCCGCACCAGGAGCCCGCGGCCGCGCCTCGTTACGGCTTACCCTGGCTGATGGCCCGGGCACTGCCGCATCCGGCGGCGACGGGGCTCCCCGTCGAGGAGGTCCTTCCCGAGCTGCGCGCCGCCCTCGCCCACGGCGGTGCTGCCGTGCTGCAGGCGGAGCCCGGCGCGGGCAAGACCACGCTCGTTCCCCTCCGGCTGCTCGGCGAGCCGTGGCTCTGCGACGGCCGCATCGTCGTGCTGGAGCCTCGCAGGGTCGCAGCACGAGCGGCGGCGGCCCGCATGGCAGCGCTGCTCGGTGAGGAGGTCGGGGCGACCGTCGGGTACGTGACGCGCGACGACCGTCGGGTCGGGCGGACCACGCGGGTCGAAGTGGTCACCGACGGGATCCTCACCCGGCGGCTCCAGCGCGACCCGTCGCTCGCCGGGACCGCTCTCGTGGTGTTCGACGAGTTCCACGAACGGCACCTCCAGGCCGACCTCGGACTGGCGCTCACGCTCGACGCACGCGAAGGGCTGCGCCCCGACCTTCGGGTGCTGGTGATGTCCGCCACGCTCGAGACGGGGCCGGTGTCGGCGCTCCTCGGAGGCGCGCCCGTCGTCATGAGCCGGGGCCGGAGCTTTCCGATCGAGCTGCGCTGGCGTCCCGGCCGCCCTGGCGGTGCCCTGGCGCCGAGCGTCGCCGCGGCGATCATGGGGGCTCTCGAGCGCGACCCGGGCGACGTCCTCAGCTTCCTGCCCGGCGTCGGCGAGATCCGAGCGGTGGCGGGTGCGCTCGGAGCTGTGCCCGGGGTCGAGATCCTGGCGCTGCACGGCGGCCTTTCGGCCGTAGAGCAGGATCGCGCCCTCAGATCTGGTCACAGCCGGCGCGTCGTTCTCGCGACCGACCTCGCCGAGACCAGCGTGACCGTCGAAGGCGTCGGGGTGGTGGTAGACGCAGGCCTGGCCCGCCGGCCGTCCTACGACCCAGCGAGCGGGCTGACCCGACTGCGGACCGTGCTCGCATCTCGTGCCTCGGCGGACCAGCGCGCCGGGCGGGCGGGCCGCCTCGGCCCGGGCGTCGCCTACCGGCTGTGGTCCGAGGCCGAGCACACCGCCCGCCGCGCATGGCCGGACCCGGAGATCACGACCGTCGACTTGGCCGCCCTGGCGCTCGAGTTATCGGTGTGGGGTGCCTCCGACGGCTCTCTTCGCTGGCTGGACCCTCCTCCCCCGGCAGCGCTGGCGACAGCTCGCCAGCTGCTCGAGGTGCTCGGAGCCCTCGCCGACGGACGGCCCACGAGTCTCGGGCGTCAGTTGGTCGAGCTGCCCGTCCACCCGCGCCTTGCCCGGATGCTGTTGGCCGCGCCCGGGCCCGAGCGGCGCACCGCAGGGCTGCTCGCCGCATTGCTGTCCGAGCGTGACATCTACCGGCGATCCAAGTACGACGAGGCGATCACGGCAGACGTCGCGACGCGCCTCGCCGTGCTTCGTCGCGATCGTGGCGAGGATCGCATGCTCGTCGACGGGGCGGCGGTCGCTGCGGTCCGCCGGCGTGGCGACGAGCTCGTCCGGCGGGTTGAGCGCGCGCTGCGGGGTGGCGGCAGCGCGACCGCGTCACCGATCGTGACCGCGCGTTCGGAGGCCGACGGCGCTCAGGACGGCGGATGGCTTCTCGCCGAGGCGTACCCGGACCGCATCGCTCAGTCCCGCGGCGGCGGTCGCTATCGGCTGCGCCAGGGCGGCGGCGCCGTCCTGCCCGATCACGACCCGCTGGCGACGGCTGACTGGCTGGTCGCCGCCGAGGTGGAAGGGCCCGCGGGCGGCATCGGTCGGGCGGACGGGCGCATCCGCCTCGCCGCGGCGCTCGATCGAGCCGACGTCGAGCACATCGGCGGGGACGCCGTTCGCACCGCGGTGCGTCTCGAGTGGGACGAGCGGCTCGACGACCTGCGAGCGACGACCGAGCGGCTCCTCGACGCGCTCGTGCTCGACACCGTGCGAGGTCCTGCGCCGGCCGGGCCGGCTACCACCGCCGCGCTGGTGGCGCGTGCCGTTGCTACTCAGCTGAGCACCCTGCACTGGACACCGGGCGTCAGGTCCCTGCAGGCGCGCGCCGCGTGGGCCCGGCGGGAGCTGGACGAGAACTGGCCGGACGTGTCCGACGCGGCGCTCGCCGCCGGCGCGGCCGAATGGCTGACCCCCCTGCTCCGTGGGGGCCGCGGGCGCTCCGACCTTGCACGGGTGGACCCTTCGGTGGCGATCAGGAGAGCGCTCGGTGGACGCCGGGCCGAGCTGGACGGCCTGCTGCCTTCGACGCTCGACCTGCCCACCGGGCGGAAGGTGCCGATCGACTACAGCGGTGACCGGCCCCGCGTCTCGGTCAAGGTGCAGGACCTGTTCGGCATCGCCGTCCACCCGGCGGTGGCCGGCGGCCGTGTCCCGCTCACCCTCGAGCTGCTCTCGCCAGCCGGTCGCCCGATCCAGGTCACCGCCGACCTGCCCGGGTTCTGGGCGGGCTCGTGGCGCGAGGTCCGCCGCGAGATGGCCGCGCGCTATCCGAAACACTCGTGGCCCGAGGACCCTGCCAGGCCATCTCCTCCGACCGGCCGGTCCGGCGCCCCCCGGCCGTTAGGGGGCACTCGTCGGGCTCACGGTCGCCCCGGTCGCTAGGGCGAAGCTCTTCTCGGCGGGCAGCTGCGCGAGCGCAGAGGAGTCGCCCATCCAGACCCGGTAACCGCCCGGCGCGATCTGCCACGACCCCGTACTGGTGTCCTAATAGGCGAGCTTCATCCCCTGCAGGCTGAAGGTGACTTTCGTAGACTGCCCGGAAGCGAGCGAGACCCGCTGGAACGCCTCGAGCTGACGCGGTGGGTCCGCCGCGACAGCGGGCAGCCCGAGATAGAGCTGCGCGACGTCCGCGCCCGCGTAGCTGCCGGTGTTGGTCACCTGCACGGTGGCGGTGACCTGTGGCTGACCGCCGGCGACGCCAACGTGGACGGTGGGGTGGCTATAGCTGAACGTCGTGTAGGAGAGCCCGAAGCCGAAGGGGAACAGCGGCGTGTTCCCGGTCGCGTCGTACCAGCGGTAGCCGGCGTCGACGCCTTCCGAGTAGGCGACCTGGCCGTTGACGCCGGGGAACTGGGCCGGTTTGGACACTGGCGTGACGGACGGGCTGGCCGGGAAGGTCATGGGCAGGTGTCCCGACGGGTCGACGTTTCCGAGCAGCACCGCGGCGAGTGCCGAGCTGTCGGTCTGACCCGGGTACCACGCGTCCACGACGGCGGACACCTGCGAAAGCCACGGCATGAGGACCGGGCCGCCGGTGTCGACGACGACCACGGTGTGCGGGTTCGCGGCGGCCACCGCGCTGACGAGCTCGTCCTGCGCCGAGGGAAGGTTGAGCGATGCCCGATCAGCCGCCTCCGAGGCCTGATTGTCCGCGACCACGACGACGGCAGTCGAGGCGGTCTTCGCTGCGGCGGCGGCCGAGGCAATGTCGCTGTTGACCAAGCTCGGTGTCACCCAGGTGAGGTTCTCGGCGGGGCCGTTCAAGTTGAGGTTGTAGGTCTTTCCAGCGGTGAGCTGGGCGGCGCCGACGTAGGTGAACACCTGCGGGGTGCCCGGGTTCGTGACGAGCGGCGTGCCGTCGATCGAGAGGGTTATCGGCTGGTAGTAGTCGGGCTCGGTGTACGCGAACAGATACGTCCCGGTCTCCGGCGCGGTGAGCTCGCCCGTGTAGGCCGCCGAGGCGGGGTGGGGGAACGGCGGGGCGATATCGGTCGCCGGAATCGGCTGGAAGTCACTGCTGGCGGGCAGGCCGGCGGTGTAGGTGACCTGGCGCGAGCCTCCGAGGGCTGATTGCAGACCTGCGACGGGTGTGACCTGGTACGGCGCGGTCACGGTGGCGCTGCCGTTGCCGACGGTCGTCGGCGACGAGCCCGCCGCCGGCCCGATCATCGCGATCGGTCCGCCGCTCGAGCTGAGGGGGAGCGCGCCTGCGGAGTTCTTCAGAAGCGTCGTGCTCTCCTCGGCGACCTGGTTGGCCACCTGAGCATCGGCGGGATTGGTCACGATGTTGTTGATGGAACCCGTCGTGTTGTTGGTGAACAGACCGAACCGGTACATCTCGGTGAGGATCCGACGCGCTGCCTCGTCGATCGTGGCGCGACTGACCTGTCCCGCTTCGACCGCGGCGACGAGCGCCTGGCCGAAGAAGACCGACTCCGGCTGCTCCTGGTCCAGGCCAGCGTTCGCCGCCGCGACCGTCGAGTGGGTCGCCTCGTAATCGGACCCCACGAAGCCCGGAAAATGGAGCGTGCCGTCGAGGTGGGTCTTGATCAGGGCACTGTTCTCGCACGCGTCGGTGCCGTTGATCGTCGAGTACGAGCACATGATCGCGGCCGGGTCGGCGCTCATGATCTGGTCCCACGCGCGCAGGTAGATCTCCTGCAACGTCTTCTGGTCCACGATGGCGTTGTCGAGCGGGGTATTGCGGTTGACCTCTTGGTTGTAGACGGCGTAATGCTTCACCTCGGCCATCGTTCCGGTGTTCTGTATGCCCTGGACCTCCGCCGATCCGATCGTGCCGGTGAGGACCGGATCCTCGCCGAGGCTCTCGAAGGCCCGCCCCCACTGAGGCACCCGCACGATGTTGACCGTGGGCCCGTAGACGAGGTTGACGCCCTTTGCTCGCGACTCGTCGCCGATGACTTGCCCGTAGCACTGCGCCGCCGTCGGATCGAATGTCGCGGCAAGGGCCTCGGGGGCGGGCAGCTGCGTCACGCCCGTGACGTTGTCACCCACGCCGCCGGGGCCGTCTTGCTGGGTCAGCGCCGGGATTCCGAGGCTCGGGATCGCAGCGGTCGAGCCGACGGTCCCTGACGGCGGGGTCGAGGGGAAGACCCCGTGCATCAGGGTCACCTCCTGCTCGAGCGTCATGCGCTGCACCATGGCGGCGGCCTGCTGCTGGGCTTGTGCAAGGGGTTCGAGCGGGAACGACTGCGAAGCGCACGACGTCCCACCCGCTACCGACACGGACGCGATCGTGTGTGCGTGAAGCGGTGACGCCCGACGCGATCCATCGCCACGGCCCACTGCTAGCAAGGCCAGTACGAGCGCGACCGCCGCGACCATCCCTGCTGTCGGCCGCGCGAATCCCCGCCGCTCGGCTCCCCCCATGACGCACCTCCCTGGCCACCCGCGCGGTGGCGGGAAATGGAATTTCGGAAAGGACATTCCCGCAACGGACCGGGTAAAACGCGGCACCCGCAATAGTCATCTATTTGCAACTGTTCCGTCCCGCTCGACGTGATTGGATCGTTATCGGAGACGAGCGTTGCGACTCGGCGGCCAGACCGACGCTGAGGCGCGCGACCTGCCGAGAGAGGAGCCGCTGCAATGCCTTATGTCACTGTCGGCGAGGAGAACGGGAATCCCATCGGGCTGTACTACGAGGACCACGGCTCGGGTCGGCCGGTGGTGCTGATTCACGGCTATCCCCTCGACGGACACTCGTGGGAGAAGCAGCTGCCCGTGTTGCTCGACGCCGGGTGCCGGGTGATCACCTATGACCGGCGCGGGTTCGGGCACTCGAGCCAGCCGACCATCGGCTACGACTACGACACCTTCGCCGCCGACCTGAAGGCTCTGATGGACAAGCTCGACCTGCGCGAGACCGTCCTCGCGGGGTTCTCGATGGGGACGGGGGAGGTCACGCGCTACCTCGGGAACTACGGCTCGGATCGTGTGGTGAAAGGCGCGTTGTTCGGCCCGATCCCTCCGTACCTTCTCCAGACCGACGACAACCCGAAGGGAGTCCCGCGCAGCGTCTTCGAAGGATTCATGGAGACGATCAAGAAGGACCGCTACGCGTGGTTCAAGTTCTTCCTGGACAACTTCTACAACGTCGACAAGTTCCACGGCACCCGCATCAGCGACGAGGCTTGGAACGCCAGCTTCCAGGTAGCGGTCGGCTCGTCCGCGTACGCCACGCTCGCGTGCGTGTCGACCTGGCTGACGGACTTTCGCGCCGACCTGCCGAAGATCGACGTGCCCATGCTCGTCGTCCAGGGCACCGAGGACCGGATCCTGCCCATCGACGCCACCGGTCGACGTCTTCCCGAGCTCTTGCGTGACGTCCAGTTCGTCGAGATCGAGGGCGGACCGCACAACGTCGGCTGGACGCACGCGGACGAGGTCAACAGAGCCTTCCTCGAGTTCCTCGCCAAATAGGCGGCGTGCGGCCCGCGAGCGCTAGCCGAGGGCGGCGAAAGCCGCGAGCACCGATCCAGCGACCGCGCTCGGTGATTCCATAGGGCCGAGGTGCCCGAGGCCGCCGAGCTCGACGGCGCGGCCATTCGCCAGGCGCTCGAGCACGTGGCTCACGCCGGAGCGTGCGAGATCGCCGGAATCGGCCCCGGTCGCCAGCGTGACCGGGCACAGGACCCCGTCGAGGTGGTCGAGGGCGTCGGACGCAAAGCCCGATTCGAACACGAGCGCCTCGCTCTCGGGTCGGCACCGCAGCAGGACCGTCCCGTCGGGCACGTCCTCGAACCCATGCTCGACGTAGCGGGCGAGGACGTCGGGATGGAGCGACGACAGCGGCGGGCGCGAGCGGTAGCGCTCGAGCACTTCGGCGCGAGACGAAAACGACGCCCTCCTGCGCCGAGCTGCCTCGGACATCGGATTCGGCGAGCCGAGGGGACGCCGGTCCGCCGCTGCGAGGAGTATCGGCTCGTAGCAGTAGATCGCGGCGAAGGTCCCGGGCCGCATCGCCTCGGCGAGCAGGAGCGCCGTGCCGCCGAGAGAGTGCCCGACGCCGTAGGGCCGTGACTG
>JAODBO010000073.1 GCA_025464005.1 Acidimicrobiaceae bacterium
GATCCGTCGGTCCACGATGTCGAGACGCCGTACGGAGCGCCGTCAGCGCCGGTGACGATCGGCTCCCTCGGCGGGACGTCGGTCGCATTCATCCCCCGTCACGGCCTCCACCACGAGTTCGCGCCGCACCGCGTCCCCTACCGGGCGAACATCGCCGTGCTCGCGTCGCTCGGGGTTACGAGGGTCTTCGGACCGTGCGCGGTCGGGACGTTGCGGGACGACCTCCACCCAGGTGCGTTCGTCATCCCTGACCAGCTCGTCGACCTAGCTCCAGGCCGAGATCGGACTTTCTTCGACGACGATGTCGTCCGCCACGCCGAGTTCGCCGACCCGTACTGTCCGGAGCTGCGGACGGCGGCGGTCTCGGCGTCCCGGTCGGCCGGGATCGAGACCCACGACGGCGGCACGGTCGTGACGATCCCCGGTCCGCGCTACTCCACCCGTGCCGAGTCCGCGTGGTACCGCGCGGCAGGGTGGGACCTCATCAACATGACCCAGTGCCCCGAGGCCGCCCTCGCACGTGAGATCGGCCTTTGTTACTGCGCGATCGCGATGGTCACCGACTTCGACACCGGAGGGGAGGACGGGACACGGCCGAGCGTTTCGGCCGAGGCGGTCTTCGCCGTGCTCTCGTCGATGGTCACGGCCGCGTCCGACGTGCTCGCCAGGGCAATACGCCAGGTCCCGCACCTGAAAGGGTGCCGGTGCACCGCACCGACCGCGTGACCGCGGCGCTCGCGCTCTCGACCGAAGCCGAGAGTTTCGAATTCAGTAAGAAGTCGGGGCCAATTCTGCGACGACCGCCTGCGACGACCGCCTGCGACGCTTGCTAGATGACCATCCGCCCACCGCATCACCGCTCAATCCACGCCACCGCTCCGCTAGCCCTCCTTGTCGCGATGTCGGTGATCGGGCTCGCGCTCCTCGCCGGTCCAGCGAGCGCTGTGACGCCGGCGGCGCCATGGCCGATGGCGCTTCACGACGCGGAGCACTCGGGCACGTCGACCGCGGTCGGGCCACAGTCGGGCACGATCTCATGGCGGCGAGACCTCGGAGGCAACATCACTCCAGGGCCGGTGGTCGCCGCCGATGGCACGATCTACGCAGCATCAAGCCTCGGAGTGCTCCACACACTCGATCCAACGGACGGCTCGGACCGGTGGACCTTCGACGGCGGAGCTCCCTACTCGGGTGGTGCGGACCTCTCGACGAGCCCACTCATCCTGCCGTCGGGTACGGTGCTTTGGCCGGGCCCGCGTGACACACTCTTTGCTCTCTCACCGGGCGGAAAGAAGCTGTGGTCGCGCACCTTCGGGGCGGCGGTCCTCTCCCCGGTGCTCGCCGGCTCGCGCGTCTACGTCGTCCTCGCCGATGCGACGGTGTGGGCGATCGACGTGACGGGCGGCACGCCAGCGCTGCGGTGGTCGCTCGATGTCGGCTCGGCGTCGTTCGGGAGCCCGGTAGTAGACCCGGACGGCAACGTGATCATGACCGCGGACGACACCGTGGTGGCGATCGCCGACCACGGCTCGACCGGATCGGTGAGGTGGCGGCATACCCTCGACGCCGATGTCGAGGTGTCCGCGTCGGTCGACCGTTTCGGGTCGGTGTACGTCGAGTCGAACCACGCGACTGTCTATGCGTTCGCTCCGTCGGGGAGGTTGCGGTGGAAGCGGCGGATCGGCCAGGAGTCGTACTGCTCGGTCGTCGGTAACGCCCTCGGGATTGCTCTACTTCGGCGATAACGGAGGTGTTCTCCACATCGTCCGCGCGTCCACGGGGGGCGTGGTCGGGGCCGACCGTGCCCATAAGGGGATCTGGAGCGCGCAGGTGATCGACGCACGGAGTGACGTCTACTTCGGAACTCAGGGCAAGGAGATCGTCGGCTACGACCACTCCGGCCATCACCTGTTCACGGTGCCGAGTTCAGGCGCAGTTGACTCCTATCCTGCGCTCACGGCGAGCGGTGCACTGATCATCGGCGACGAACGTGGGATCCTTTACGCCATCGGCGGGACGGCGCCGCGATGAGCGGCGGACCGGGGACAGGATCGATCGCGATCGACAACCTGTCACACACCTATCTGCGCCGGGGATCCGCGATCGAGGTCCTCTCGGGCGTCGAGCTTCACGTCGACGCGGGAGCGTATGTATCGCTCGTCGGCCCCTCGGGTTCGGGTAAATCCACCCTCCTCGCGATCCTCGGCGGCCTCGAGCGCCCGCAGAACGGAACCGTGGCCGTCGGCGGGACGAACCTCTCCGGCCTCTCTGGCGACGCCCTCGCACACTTTCGTCGGACCACCGTCGGCTTCGTCTTCCAGCACTTCGGGCTGCTCGAGGCATTCACAGCGACCGAGAACGTCGAGATCGCACTCGCACTCGCGGGGGTCGGTCGCAACGCCCGCCGTCGCCAGGCGCGCGACCTCCTCGGCAGCGTCGGTCTCGCAGCGCGTGTCGACCACCGGCCGTTCGAGCTCTCCGGCGGCGAGCGCCAGCGCGTCGCGATCGCCCGTGCGATCGCGAACGAGCCTCAGGTCATCCTCGCCGACGAGCCGACCGGAAACCTCGACGTCGGCGCCGCGGAAGCTGTCGTCGAGCTTCTCGGCACGGTGCGCGCTGAACGCTCGACGACCCTGATCGTTGTCACGCACAACCCCGCGATGGCTGCGCTTGCTGCGATCCGCCGTCGCATCGTCGACGGCCATCTTGTCGACGAATCTGCCCGACCGAGGAAGTAGCGGCGATGGGCTGGGGTGACGCGCTGGCTATGGCCAGAAAGGAACTGTTGCGACGCCCAGGCCGGGCGGTGCTGACGATGGTCTCGGTCGCGCTCGCGGCATCACTGCTTACGGCGCTCATTGCGATCGCGACGACCGCCCGTACTCGGGTGCTCGACCAGATCACCAACGGCGGGCCGCTTGCGAGCATCTCGGTCTCAGCCGCGGCACCGAATCCCTCCCAGGCTGGGCTCGACAACCCGACGCCGGGAAACGCGAAACCGATCACCCCCGCCGCGCTCGCCGCGATGCGGGCGCTCCACGACGTCACTTCGGTGCTCCCAGTCGTCCAAGATCGCGTCATCATTGTTCCGCCGGCGAGACCGCCATCGGGCTCAAGGCTGTGCGTCGCGCCCAAGCCCGTGACGCGCTGTGGCGCCCCACCGACCGGTGCGGTGACCCCGATCACCGTCGCTCCCTACAGCGACACGATCGTCGGAGTCGACCTCCGCAAACCGACCTCGGTGCCGGTCTCGCTCCTCGCCGGGAACTACCCAGCGACCGGTTCGATGACCGAGGTCGACGTCACTCAGAGCTACCTCAGCCACCTTGGGATCGCCGAGGCTGATGCACACGAGATCGTCGGCACCGACGTCGAGATCGGTGCGTTCTCCGTGGTCGGGAGGGGCTTCCGGATCGGGTTGCGGTGGACGACCGCGGAGATCGTCGGCGTCGTCGATCAGCAGGCCGGCTCAGGCCAGATCCTCGCCTATCCCGCGCTGGTCCTCACCGACTTTGCCTGGACCGAGACGGGTCGATCCTTCGGCGACCGGGACGCACCGACGTCGCCATACGCAGCGGTGCTCGTCGAGGCGGACCAGCTGGCCCACGTCGAAGCGGTGCGGACGGCGATCGCGGCAGTCGGCTACTCGAGCAGTGCTCCCCAGGACGTCGTCGTCTCGGTCGAGAAGTATCTCCACGTGATCGAGATCATTCTCACGGCGATCGGCGCGGTCGCGCTCGTGATTGCCGCGCTGGGGATCGCGAACGCGCTCCTCGCCGCGGTGCGTGAGCGCCGACGGGAGATCGGGGTGATGAAAGCGATCGGGGCACGCGACCGCGACATCATGCGCACATTCCTGATCGAGGCGGGCTTTCTCGGGCTCGTCGGCGGTGCGCTCGGCAGCGGCCTCGGGATCGCCGTCTTCTATGGGATCGGCGAGATCGCGAACAGTTACCTCGCCGCACAGGCCCTCCCAGGTGTGCCGATTACGCTTGCGTGGGAGATCCCGATCGGAGCGATCGTCGGGGCGATGGTGATCTCGGTCGGAGCGGGCGCGATCCCGGCGCGTCGGGCCTCGCGCGTCGCGGCCCGTCAGGCGGTCGAGGCGTGAGGGGACGACCGCTCGCCACCGTCGCCGCGGTGATCGCCTCAGCCATCGGGCTTGCCGGGTGTGGCACCGCGATCTCGCCGACGGGTGCGCCGCCGAACAGCACCAAAGCGACGATCACCTACGTCGCGATCGGCGGCAGCGAATCGACCGAGCTCTTCTCGCGCGGAGCGATCCGCACGGCGTGGCCCCAGCTCTTGTACCGCTCGGCGATCGGGACGGGGGGGACTTACGTCGACCTCGCCCAGCCGGGTGAGACGGCGGCCGACGCCCTCGTAGCCGACCCCCGCCTCCTCCGCTCGCTCCACCCCGCCATCGTCACGATCTGGCTCGACATAGCGGACCTCCTCGGTGGGACGCCGGTCGAACAGTTCGAGCGCTCGCTTGGTGCCTTGGTCGCGGCGGCACACGCGACCGGGGCGACCGTGCTCCTCGCGAACGCACCGGAACTCGAGCACTTTCCGCTCTACCAGGCGTGCGTCGATGATCCCGCTGCCTGCGGCGAGCGGGGCCACGTCCTGCCATCGGCCACCGATCTTGCGACGGCGATCTCGGCGTACAACGCGGCGATCGCCTCGGTCGCGCGGTCTGAGGGCGCGACCGTCGTCGACATCGCCGGAGCGCTCAATCGGGCGGCCTCGAGTGACGGCGGAGTCACTGCGTTGTCAGGGAACCTCACCGCCCTCTCGGCGAGTGCGGACGCCGTGGTCGAAGCGGCCTTTCTCTCACGACTTCCCCGGTCGATCCGACGGCAGTGACCTCACGGTCCGAGCGCACGCTCGAACGCGCGAGCGATCGCCGCGTACCCGGCGGTGTTGGGGTGGATGTCTTGGCTCTTGCCCTTCGGGCTCGGGCACATCCAAGTCAACGAGCAGACTGAGGCCACATTGCGGGCGAGGAGCGCCCCGTCGAAGCGGATCTTCGGGGTCGTTGAATGGGCGTCGAATGCGCGCGCGACATCGGCAACCTTCACCCCGCCATTGTGGAAGGTCGCTTCGAGCTGTGCGTTGAAGATGTCGGTCGCAGCCAACGTCTCTGCGCCGAGCGATGCACCCTTGGCTCCTCCGGGCGCGTACCCGAGGCCGAGGAACGGGTCGTAGTAGTTCATCGCGACCACGACTGCGGCCGGGTCGGCTCGTCGTACCGCGGTCACAAGCGCACGCACGATCTTGACGAGCCGGTTCACTGTCGAGACGTCGCTCGACTCGAGGCAGCCGAGGTCCGCGCCGCGCGCCGAGATGCAGCGATCGAGGTCGTTGGCGCCGATGTCGAGCGTGACAAGCGCGACGTGACCGGCCTTGCGGGAGAGGAACCGCTCGGCGGCGGCTAGCTGAGAGGTGGCGCCCAGCTTTCTGCGGTAGAGCGTGCCGCACGCGCGCTGCGCGGGCGTGCCGGTCATCGACGCGGTCGTCTCTCCCGGGCACCCAAGATCGATCAATCGCAACCTCCGGGCGACCGCGACGTCGGACGCGTAACCCCCGGGGTATCCCTGGTCACGGAATCCCGTGGCCAGGTCGGTCGGGGGGAGGACCGTCGTCCCGTCAGCGGGTTGGTACCCGGCGGCGAGCGAGTCACCGAGCGCAAGGAGAATCGGGCGAACTGGGGCGATGGTCGCCGCTGACACGACCGGCGCCGGGAGCACCCCGAGTATCGACGTGGCAATCGCTGCGCAGACGAGGCGCCTCACCAGTCGCGTGCTATCACGATCCCCACCCGTCATTTGTACCGTGCGCCGACTCACTTCTTCAGTCGGCGACTGCCTCCGTGCCAATCCTCTTCGACGCCGACCGCGTCGTCGTCAACACCAAAGCTTCGGAGCTGGGGGCGTTCACGAAGGCTGCGCTTGAGCTCCGCAAACCCGGGAAAGCTCGACAAGCCGACGATGTTGTCCCACAGTCGAGTCGCGTCCTCCTCGCTCGGTAGCCGGCTGATTACTGGGCCGAAGAAGGCGACGCCGTCCGGCGGTGCGAAGTGGAGGATCGGTGTCCCGACATCCTTACCTGTTAACGCCAACGCCTCATCGGTCTCGCGGTGGAGCACTCCGTCGTAGGAGTCGTCGTCGAGGGCATCTGCGAGCGTCAGGGGGAGGGCTAAATCTTCAAGAATCGGCTGGAGGAATGCCACGTTCCCCCGGTCCGCCCTGGCCGACTCATCGAGATCGACCACCGTGTCGAACGCCTGGGCGCCGATGGAGGCGTAGAGCAGCCCGACCGCCTCGCGGCCGAATTCCGCCCTCGTTCGCGCCGCCACGCGCAACAGCCGCAATCCCGCTGTGTGCCCGGCCTCATAGCCGGGCGGGAAGTGCGCCTCGTAATCGATCGATGCGTTCACCATCCGCAGCGAAACGAAACGCCAATCCACGGTGTATGCACGCTGTGCCGTAACCATCCGCACCCATTTGCTCGTCATCCACGCGAACGGGCACAGCGGATCGAAGTAGAAATTCAGATCGGCCTCACTCATTGGGGTCCTCCTTCAATCGGCTTGCCAAGCGACTGGGGTCGATCGGGTCAACGCACGACGGGACGGGGTTCTTGGAGCTTCCGTCGCGTCAGTGCGGTCCACGGATTCGCGTTCAACGAACTTCTCCGTTCCAGACGGAACTCTCGGCTCCAGGGATGCTTGTGGTTCGTTCGGAGGAACCCACACGAGCGGGCCGGGCAGCCGTCACCGCTCCGATCCCTGAAGCGCGCGGATGATCGCCTCGGGATCGAGGCGGACCCGCCACTCCGCGTCGCAATGACCGAGAATGATGGTGCCAATTGCGATCGGTGACGTACGTCGCCGAGATCGGAAGAGTCCAGGAACTGTCCGCGTTGCGCTGGCTCATGTCGCTGCCTCGCGCCTCGAACATCGCGCGCAACTCTGCCGGCACGTCGTAGCGGAGCTTGAACGCTCGAATGACGACCTGATCGACGTCGCTCAGCAACGGGAACGATAACGCGTGCTTGTCGACGAGCCCCGCCGCGGCGTCGGGGCGTTGGACGCTGATCGCGACGATCGAGCCGCCGAGCTTTCTAATCACAGCGGACGCCTGCTCGAGCGCCCGGAGGTCGAGGTTGCAGCACGGACACCAGTCGCCGCGGTAGAAGGAGATGACGAGCGGGTCGCGTTCGAGCAACTCGTCGCAGGACGCCAGCTGTTCGCACGGGACGGGGAGCGTGAACGCTGGAGTGCGGCTGCCGACCGCGATACCTGGCCACTGGCGGCGACCGCCGCGATCGCCCGCAGGCGGAGAGCCTTGCCCTCGTCAGGGTCCTTCGATTTCGCGAGCATCTCTGCGAGCTCTTCAGTCAAGCTCAACGTGGTCCGCCTCCTTCATCGCCACGTCCGACAACCTGCGGGGTTCGTTGCAAGCAGTCAGACGTCAGCGGGGCACTCACGCGTCCGGCATACTCCAGATCTCGCCGGTCGCGTCGCTCGGGATCCGACGCAAAAGCGACGTGGCGGACTCCACAGGCGAGATGAGCGTGCCCTTCTCGTATGACTCGATAAACCGCTCGTGGAGTGCGGCGCCGACG
>JAODBO010000008.1 GCA_025464005.1 Acidimicrobiaceae bacterium
TCGAGCAGGGTGCTGATGCGTCGCACGGCGACATCGTCGGCGACCCGGGGCACGTCGGCGGCCACTTCGCCGAGCCCGCCCCAGACGGCAGCGTATTCGAGGTTCGCGCTGGCGGACGGCCAGGAACGGGACTGGATGGCGCGGGTGATCGTGAAGCCGTCGGCGGCCATCGCGTCCAGGCCGACCTCGCGACTGTCGCCCTGGGCCACCGTGTTGGTGGCGATCAGCCCAAGGGCGCCCTTCCTCTGCAAAAGCGAGGTCGCACGCAGGAAGAAGTAGGCGACCAGGTCCGCGCTGCCTCGGCGCCCGTCCGCAAGGACGTTCACGAGCCAGTCGCGGACGGGTGTGCCCATGGCACCCGTGAGCTTCTGGCCACCAAGGAAGGGTGGGTTGCCGATGATGGCGTCAAAGCCGCCGTGGTCGGCCATGACGTCTGCGGCCTCGATGATCCAGTGCAGCGGTTGCCAGCGCACGTAGTCGGTTTCGACTGCTGGCGTGAGGCCGCGGTCGGTGATCGCGTCGAGCCACGTGCTATCGGGAGCACCGCCGCGCGAGCCTGGGTACGCCTTCGTCGCAGCCTCGCGCAGATTCTCGTATGCGGAGTCGAGGGCCTTGCCGGGCTTTCCGCCGAGGGGCAGCCCCGCACCGATGATGCCGTCGGCGATTTTCCGCAGATCGGTCGTCACTCCGCGCAACTGTGCAAGCTGGCGCCGCTTCGCCGCGCTGGAGCGGGCGGGGTCCGCGTCGTCAACCGGCGACGCGAGGTTCTCCCTGAGGGCGACAGCCCTGTTGATGATCGAATCGACATCGACCTCGAAGATGTCGAGCATCTGCTGGTTCGAGGACCTGGACGGGTCGATGTGGAGGGCACGAAGCTGCTTGAGGTCGGTCAGGCCGAGCAGTGAGTTGCCAAGGAAGACCTTGTCATCAACGAAGGAGAACGGCAGGTTGCGGTCGAGGGAGACGAGCCAGAGCGAGAGCTTGCACATCTCGATCGCCATGTCGTTGATGTCGGCGCCGTAAAGGCAGTTGGCGACCACTTGGCGGATAGCGAGCGTGTACAGGTCCTTGCGGGCGGCGTTCGCCGGGTCCTCGATGGTCCATGCCTCGACGACGCGCTCAGCTAGATAGCGGGTTGCGGCGACGAGGAAGGCGCCCGACCCGCAGGCGATGTCCGCAACCTTTAGGCCGATGATCTCGTGCGACCACTTGAGCTTCCATTCCGCCTGGTTCGCGGTCTGGTGCTGACCAGGCGTGTAGCAGAGCGGCTGGAGGGCATGGATCACGACCTCCTCGGCGAGCGACTTGGGTGTGTAGTGAGCGCCCGCGTTCTTCCGCGACGGTGTCTCCTTTACGAGCAGGCCGCCGTCGAGCACGACGAAGGGGCGATTGCGCAGGTCAAGGCGAATGAGCCCGAGCCACGGTTTGACGCGGTCGCGCAGTTCGATGTCGTCTCCGACGGACTGGGTCAGCGCGCTGACGATGCTGGGGTCGACGTCGGCGTCGATGGCCTTGGCGATCGCGGCGGCCGACTGCGGCTTGGCCGAGGGTTGATCTCCCTCTACCCACGCCCGGATGGAATCGGCGAACTTCTTACGGTCAGGGTGCTTCCTCGCCAGCTCTTCCAGCTTGGCGAGCGGGATCTCGGGTTCCTCTCCGAGGGTGCCCTTGATGCCGACGACCACCTCGGAGGCGATGGCGGCGGTGTAACCGAGCAAGCCCTCGTACATGTAGCCGATCTGCTCGACGTCGATGTCGCGGAAGGAGATGCGCCGGGCTTCGCCCTTAATATCGGCGATCTGCACGGATCGCAGGACGTGGAGCATGACGCGATCGGAGACGGTGACGCCGAGCGTGCCCTGCTCGGTCGTCACGGTCAGGAACGGGAATCGTGCCGGGTCGAAGAGGGAACCCCCGTAGGCGGGCATGCGGAGGTTCTCGAAGGTTGCCCCCCGGTAGAGGGCGTTGCTGGTGGCCAGCAGCCGGTGCCAGGCGAGCGAAGTGGAGTCGAGAGCTTCCTCGCTCTCCTCGGTCTCGCGCTCGGCGAGCTGTTCGAGTTCGCCGGCGACGCCGTAGCCTTGGTCAAAGAGTTCGCCTGATGGCAGCAGGCCGCGTTCCTCGGCAAAGAGCAGGAACACGACGCGCATCATGACAGTCACGGCGGCTCCGTAGCTGTCGTGCGGCAGCTTAGGAAGCGGGTCGGGAAGGCCTCGCCGCCTCGCGTCGGCCGCCGACTCGGAGAACGACTGGATGAGCAGTTCGACCGCCCGCCGTACCTGGGCGCCCAGGGCCTCGGTGATCTCCTCGGCCGCGGCGACCGACTCCTCGAAGAGGACGGAAAGACGCTCGCTCGGGTCGCCGCCGATCAGGTACTGGCGCCCGATGAGGGTGAGGAACGCGTCGCGGGTGCGCGGCTCTTCGATCCAGGTGAGCGCATCGACGATGCCGGAGGCGGCCATCGCGCCCTCGCGGGCGCAGACAAGCCCCCACCAGCGTCCGTCGGTGACGATGCCGACGGGAATTTGATTCTCGCGCAGTATCGCCTCGACGCGGTCGATCGGGTTGGCCGCCCACAGGTCGCCCGGCACCTCGCGGAGCGAGTCGACTGGATCGATGACGTGCACGAGCGCGTCGATACCGTCGTTGCCGTTGAGCGAGGCTTGCGCGCGGACGGTGACGACCCGGTTGGGCGAGTGCGCTTCGACGCTGGGCACCTCGCCCCAAGACAGGGACTCGGCCCAGCCTGCGACGTCGCGGAGGATCGTCTCCACCCACTTGTCGCGCTCGACGCGGTAGGCGTCGAGGGTCGGCTCTGAGTCGGGCGCGCGATCGAGTCGCTCCCAGGCGGCATCGAAGTCCTTGCGGGCATCAACGAGCGCCGCCTTCCGGGCGTCAAGCAGGCCGGGCATCCCTTCCGGCCACACCCTCTTGAGCGGCGGGATTGCGAGGAACGGACCCTCGGTGTCGACGAGTTCCAACCACGAGCGGTGCATGTCGGCGGCGCTCATGGTCGAGCGGCCGTGAGTCGGTCGGCGCGCCATCACTGCCACCCGTCGACGTCGGCACGGGTCAGGGCGAACACGACAGCGGCGGCGGTCGTGTGGGGCTTTACATCGGCGTACCGGTCGTTGATGGCGGCGATTTCGCGCGCCTCCTCGTCGTCGAGTTCGTCTAGGCGGCGGGACATGGCGGCGATGTCGCGCCGCCACTGTCGCTGTTGGTCGGGATCGGTGAAGAGCTGCCCGGCGGCCTGGGCCTCCTCGGCCCGCAGGCGCGACAGAGAGTCGCCGAGGTTGGCGCGGAAGGCGGCGAAGATCTCCTTCGCGCGATGTACGTCGGCGGCCTGGCGCCGTGCGAGCTGCTCGGTCACCAGGTCATGGCGACGATCGGCTCGGGCCTGCATCGACTCTTCGAGCCGGAGGCGCAGCGGGGCGTCCTTGACGTTCCACACGTCGCAGAGCTGGTCCCGCACCCGCTGGTCGGCGAGGGTCAGGTTCTTGCGGTCCAGTGCCTTGTCGAGGGCCTCCTCGGCGCGCTCCTCGGCCATCGCCCGCCGTCCTCGCAGCCGGACGCCCGCCAGGAAGACTTCCTCGTGCAGCCGGACGCCGCCACGGCCGACGAGCACCATCCGGGTGACGGCGGCGGCGAATGACTCATCGAGGTCATCGACCACCACAGCCGTCACACGACGCAGGGTCGAGTCCACGCCCCACAATGAGCGCCGCAGCAGTCGCTGCGCCTTCTGCACGATCGGATGGCCGAGGTGCGCGTATACGAGGTCGGCTCTGCCCTCCGCAGCGTCCGGATCGAAGGTGATCGGCCGTGGCACTCCAGGGTCGAGACGGGTGTCGAGGCCGCGAAGGGTGCCGTGCCAGCCTGCCGTGAGCGTCGGCATGGTGAAAACCTCGGCGTCGGTGTCCTGCGCGAAGTCGTAGTTCGGTACCAGGGCTGCCTGGTGGTTGATGCGCAGTGCGGTGTCCACCACTCGGCGAAGGTTGGCCGGGTCGAGGTGCATCTCGGTTCGGGAAGCGTCGTAGCTCTGCTCAAGCTGCGTCAGGCGGGCGTTGAGTTCCATGCCGCCGGCCAGCGCGGCGTTGATGATCTCGTTGGTGTCGATCCCCTTCGACTTGCCCTTCGACGGGGCTCGCTTACCGAAGTGGCCCTGAATCTCCTCGCCGACGACCTGGTTGGCCGAGCCGAGGTCGTACTCGACCTGTGCGATCTTTCGGGCGATGATCTCCATGAATTTCAGGTCGGATCCGTAGGTCGAGGAGTCCAGCACCGGCGCGAAATGGTAGACCTCGGGGGTCTCGGCCTGGCCGTAGCGGTCGATACGGCCGATGCGCTGTTCGAGCCGGGACGGGTTGAACGGGATGTCGAAGTTCACCAACCGATGGCAGTGCGTCTGGAGATCGATGCCCTCACCGGCCGCGTCGGTGGCGAGCAGCACTCGCACCGGCTCTTTGGACTGGTCGGCGGTGAACTGCGAGCGGATGTACTCACGCTCGTCGGGTGGAGTCGAGCCCTGGATCACCGCAAGCCGGTCGCCGGTGTAACCCTTTTGCCGCAGGACGCGGGTCAGCCAGTCGGCAGTGTGCGCGTACTCGGTGAATACGACGACCCGCTCGTTCGACCAGTGCTCCCCGTCTGGACGACAGACCGCGTTGAGGAAGCCGATCAGCTTGTCCAACCGCGAGTCGGCCCGGCTCTCATAGCCGAGCCCCCAGTTCGCCAGGGTTTCAAGCTGGCCCGGATCGGCGCCGACGAGCGGGTCGGAACCCTTCGACTCACGCAGCTTCTCGGACTCATCCTGCTCCCTGAGTCCTTCTTCCTCGTCGGCCTGGCCCTCACCGAAGATGTCGTCGTACTCGTCGTCAGACAGCCCGCGGCCCGCTTTCGACGACAGGTAGTTGCTCAGCGTCATCCCGAACGCGAACGGGCTGGAGAGGAACCGCTTCTTCAACAGCATCGTCACGATGTCGCCGCTCGGCTTCGTCCCATTCAGCTTCGCGCTCCTGGCGACGATCCCGTCAAGCAGGGAGAACATCCGCTGCTCATCGTCCGACGGCTGGAAGTCGATCTTGCTGACCTTGCGCTTCTTGAAGCCCTTGCCGACCAGGTCGGTCTTGAGGCGTCGGACGGTGACGTCTTTGAGGGCGGCGGAGTCGAGGTTCGCGCCACGGGCGAACCGCCGCGGGTCGATCATCTCCATCAGCGCTGTGAAAGACTCGGGGTGGCCGTTGTGCGGGGTAGCGCTGAGGAAGAGACGGTGCTCGCACTTTTCGGCGAGCTGCCGGACGGCGATCGTGCGCTGGGTGTCGACGGCGTAGCCACGGGCACCGGCGACGGTCGATGGGCTGGACGGTGCGACATGGTGCGCCTCGTCAACGACCAGGACGTCGAAGGCATACCGGCTGCCCGTCTTCGGGTTCGTCGCCTGCGTGTAGATGTCGCGCAGGAGTCGCTGGGCCCGCACCTGCGGCAGCCAGGCCATGCTGACGATCACGCGCGGGAAGATCTGGAACGGGTTAGCTTGCAAGCCGTGGCTGCGGCGGACCTCGGCCATTAGCTCGGAGTTCACGATGGTGAACTCCAAGCCGAACTTCTCGCGCATCTCGTCCTGCCACTTCAGCGAGAGGCTGGGCGGGCACACGATGATCGCGGTGCGCGCGCGATGCCGCAGGAACAACTCCTGGATGACGAGCCCGGCCTCGATCGTCTTGCCGAGACCGACGTCGTCGGCTAGGAGGAGGTTCGCGCGGGGGGCACCGAGCGCGCGGCGGAGCGGTTCGAGCTGGTACGCCTCGACGTTAACGCCCGACCAGAATGGAGCCTGGTAGCGGTTGGGGTCGGCGCTAGTGACAGCGCCCCAACGCATCGCGTCAATGAAGCCAGCGAGGGTCTCAGGGTCATCGAATCCGTCGGGGTAGATGACGTCAGGGAGGCCCTGCGCCGGGGTTACGGTGTGCCCGACTTCGAGTTCCCACACGACGCTGAGCTTCGCGCCGAGGCTGCCCTCGTCGAGGGACTGGAGGTCGACGACGTGGCTGAGCTGGGCGACCGACTCGTCGGCAGGACTCCGCGGGAGGCCCTGGGCCTGGACATTTGATACGGCCCACGTCGAGCCGCGGACCTCGACCACTTGACCGGGTTCTGGAAGGGTGGGCACGCCGACAGGCGCCACCTTCACGTTCTCAGCAGTGGGCACAACGGAATCCATCCCTTGTTACGATCTCGACACGATCCGCGAGCTCCGGCATTCCGAAAGTTCACTCGCCATCCCCTCGCCGCGCGGGCTTTGCACTGTTCGCCGCTGTGCATGCACCCACCCATCGACCTCGCTGGCCTGGAACTTCCAGAGTTGGCCGACGCGGTGGGCGGGCTTGCCTTCTCGGCAATTCGCGCGCACGGCGTCCTTGGTTGACGCCCAAGCGGGCAGCATCTCCCCGGCTGTCGGCCAACGTTCGGCCACGTCCGTTCGACCTCCGCGGCGCGGATCGGCATGCGCACGTGCTCACCATATCGGCGCTATCACCCCACAGATGCGTAAGGCATCGTAAACAGGCATGAAGCGTTCGGATCTCGGCGTAGGACGCGCAGGATCCCACTATGCGGTCACTGTGGAAGATGTTGCACGCGCCAGGACAATCAGGACCATGGCATTCGAACGTTCCGTCGGCATGGATCAGTAGTGGTGCCGGGCAGGAGGGCCGTGACGGCAGCCTTCCCGTGGCCATCTTCATGGTGGCCACCTCCGGGTCCGTCATCGAGCCAGGAACAGGAACGGGCGACGGAGTCTGCGTTTGACGGGATCGTGATCTCGCGCGCGGTTACGACTCTTGTCGGGACGGCGGCGGCCGCCCCTGCCTGGAGACACCGGCATGGGGCAAATGTACCTTTGCATAGAGCCATCCTTACGGGATGGATTAGCTCAGTTGTGCTGGCTGATGCTCGTTGCCGACATGCTCCTTCCCTGTAATCATTCCGGGTTTCGTTTCTGATCTTGATCGCCCGTTTTGTCACCATGGGTGTATGAATCCCAAGAGCGTCTCACACCCATGCACCATCAGATGATCATGGTCAGTTCCGTCGCCTGCGGCGTGCGGCGGTAGGCGCCTGTTGGCGGTCATCGCAACACTGAGCAAGGGATACGACCTTGACTACATCTGGCGTCAGGTCGACCGCGGCCTCGTCAAGGACGCGGCCAGCTATTACATCCAGGCGAGCGAGAGCGGGGGAGAACCGCCCGGCCGCTGGTGGGGACCCGGCGCGAGGGCACTCGGCCTGGAGCCGGGCCAGGTGGTCGACCGCAAACCATACGACCTGTTGTTCGGTGAGCGGAAGGCCCCGGACGGCACCCCACTGGGCAGGCCACCGGACAGCGGCCGGAAAGCAGCCGACGTCTACGAAAAGCTGCTGGCCGCCGAGCCGCACGCCACCGCCGAGCGCAAGCGCGAGCTGCGGCTGGAAGCCACACGCCAGGCCCGGCAAAGCCCGCTGTTCTTCGACCTGACCCTGTCACTATCCAAGTCGATCTCGATCTTCCACGCCTCCCTGGGCGAGAACGCCCGACTGGCCCGCGAGGCAGGCGACCCCGACGGCGACCAGTACTGGTCCAGCCTGGTCGCCGAAGTCGACGCCATGATCTGGGAAGCCGTCCGATCGGGCTTCGGCTACTTCCAGCGGGAGGCCGGCTACACCCGGACCGGGTCGCACCACGCGCGCGTCAACGGCCGCGAGACCGGCCAGTGGCGCGAGGCCGACCTGGCGGTGGCGCACTGGCTGCAGCACACCTCACGCGATGGCGACATGCAGCTGCACGTCCACTCGCAGATCGCCCACGTCGCCAAGACGGCCACCGACGGGAAGTGGCGGGCACCCGATTCCCTCGGCTACAACGAGCACGTCGGCGCGGTCGCCGCAGTCACCGCCCAGCACCTGGAGGAGGCGCTGACCCGCCGGTTCGGCATCGAATGGACAGCGCGCGATGACGGGAACGGCTTCGAGATCAAGGGCATCTCCGGCGAGATGATGCGCCTGTTCTCCTCCC
>JAODBO010000096.1 GCA_025464005.1 Acidimicrobiaceae bacterium
TACATGACCATTACGCGATCACAGACTCGCGCGATGACGCCCAGATCATGGCTAATGAGCAGAACGGCCATCTCCAGATCTCGCTGCAGGTCGAGCAAAAGGTCGAGGATCTGAGATTGCGTCGTGACATCGAGGGCGGTGGTCGGTTCATCCGCGATCAATATTCGAGGGTGACTCGCAACGGCAGTCGCGAGAAGGATTCGCTGCCGTTGACCACCTGAAAACTGGTGGGGATAGTCTCGAGCCCGATTGCGGGCATCTGGGATGCCGACTCGGGACAAGAGTTCTGCGGCCTCGAGTCGTGCTTGGGTCCGGGACTGACCAGAATGGCGTTCGATCACCTCGACGATCTGGCTCCCTACCCGGCGGGTCGGGGTGAGGGCACGCAGTGGGTCCTGAAACACCACCCCCGCCGCGCCACCCCGTAGCCTCGCCAAGCTCGCCGGCCTAGCGCCCAGCACGTCGACGCCAGCCAAGCGAAGGCTGGTTGCTCGGACCTTCGCACGTTCGGGCAATAGTCGTAGGAGACTCAACGCCGTGACCGTCTTGCCCGAGCCAGACTCTCCGACGAGTCCGACTGCTTCTCCCGCATCCACCCGGAACGAGACCCCCCGGACTGCCCTCCCCGTGGAGCCTCGGGTGGGAAAGTCAACCTCCAAGTCCGCGACCTCGACAACGGGTTCGACGAACGAAGCCTCAGGTGCCAGAGGGCCTGACGCAGGAGCTCGCATGGCGAACACGGCCTCTGTCATGTGCCGCGCCCGTACCGAATGCGCGGATCCAAGAACAAATAGGCAACGTCGACCAAGATGTTCGCGACAACCACAGCCGCCACAATGACCATGATGCCAGCTTGCACGACGTAATAGTCGCGGGCCGTAATCGCCTGAACGAAGAGTGATCCGAATCCAGGGTACGCGAACACTGTCTCGACCACCATCGCAAACCCCAGCGAAGTCGACACCGCGATGCCCACGACTGTTACGAAGGGAATCATGGCCGGTTTCGAGGCATGGCGAGCTACCACCTGCCACTCCCGCAGACCCCTCGCGCGTGCCGTCCGCACGAAGTCCTCCCTCATCACGTCCAGAAACGAGCGTCGCAAGAATTGCGTGAAGATCGCTGACATATAGATCCCGAACGTGATCGCCGGCAGCGCTAGGGACTTCAACCCGGCTACTGGGTAGGAGTACGGAGACACGTAGCCGCCAGCAGGCAGCCACCCCCAGTGCACGGCGAAGAGCAGTATCGCAAGGATGCCGAGCCAGAACGTTGGTATGGAGAGACCAACCACTGACCAGCCGAGCGCAATTCGGTCGAGAAGTGAACCCTTCCGCAATCCGCCCAAGCTCAAGACGAAGGTGAACACGAGAGCCACCACAGTGCTGACCCCGACCAGGGTTAGCGTCACTGGAAGCGTCTGGGCCAGTAGATGGGTTACCAGCACGTTACTGACCACGGACACACCGAGGTTGCCGTGCAAGACGTGCTCCCACCACCCTACAAACTCTGCTATCAGGGACTGATTCAGCGCGAATTCCCGCTGAATGGCTGCGACTTGAGCGGCAGAGGCGTGAGTTCCAGCAATGATCTCCGCCGGATTTCCTGGAAGCAGATGGAAGACCACAAATGCAACGACTGATCCCCCCGCGAGGGTCCCAACCCCACCGGCAATCCGGGACATCAAATAGCGCGTCACAGTCCTAACGTTTCCTCGCCACGGGACCATCACCGTTATCAGCCATCGAATTAGCCAGCATTATCAATAACATGATGATTCCGAACAGGCCGAGACCCGGAAAGACACCATAGGACCACGATTGCGAAAGGTACTGTCTCGCGGTATTCAGCATCGCCCCTAGAGAGGGAGTCGGTGGTCGCACTCCCATCCCGAGAAAGCTAAGACTGGCCTCGAGCTGGACTGCAAGCGCCCCAGCGATCGCAGCTTGGACCCGCAGGACCGGCATGATTGCCGGAAGGATCTGGCGAGCCATGATCCTTCCCGACGATGCGCCGAGCGCCCGGGCGGCCAAGACATACTCTTTCTGGCGCTCTACGAGGGTCGATGCACGAGCGACCCGCGCGAACAGCGGGACCGACACAACAATTGTCGCCAGCACAGGAGTCGCCGTGCTAGGACCGACGATCGCAACGATGGTCATCGCAATAACGAGCGTAGGAAATGCGAGCATGAAGTCCACCGCACGCATCATCGCCGAGTCGAGCACGCCGCCGACATACCCCGCCGCCATGCCTATGGCGGAACCGATAGCGCCCGCCACGACGGCCGTGCTCGCGGCAACGAGAAGCGACAGACGAATGCCGTAGATGAAGCGGACAAAGATGTCCTCACCCAACTCGTCCGTCCCGAACGGATGCGCCCAGCTCGGTCCCGCCAATGATTGACCCGACTGACTCGAGGCCGCGTAGGGAGCCCAAAGGGACGCTGTGACGCTTACCAAGGCCAACACGACCAGTGCGCCAATGATCGCCCGCTGAGAGGAGGATGCCGGACGGTGTCGCTCTCGCGACCGTGCGATGAGATCCTTCACTGTTGACACCGTATTTCGGCACTCAGGCGCCAAGGGCATCGTCATCCGTCGCGCACCCTCCCGATCACTCCCACTAGAGTCCGGTCCGCTCGCTACGTGTACTTCATGTGATCAAGGATCAGCCAGTCGTCGCGTCCGTCCATGAAGCCGGTCAGCTTCTTACTAAATGCGTACTGTGTGCGTTGGTATGCGACAGCGATATCAAAGCTCTCATTCTGCTGGATGGTCTCGAACGTCTGGCACCAGTGTTGCTGCTGCGCGGGCGTCACAGCAAATGTTGCCTGATTGATAGCGTTAATGTAGTTGGCCGGCGGCACTCCGCCAGCCCACAAGGGATTCGACGCAACCTTCGAGCCGGTATTGCCAGCGGTCTGAAGAATCGGGTATCGGTTTACCGTCCCGTCCGAGCTCGTCATGAGATCGAAGTCCCCCGCCTGGCTTCCCTTGAACTTATCGAGCCAGACGCCCACATCCGCCGGCTCGAGCTGGGCATTCACGCCGATCGCCTGCATCTCTTGTGCCAGCAGTGACGCGTTGAGCCCGATTGCGGGGATAATGCCCGTCAGCTGCAGGATCCGAATGGGCTGGCTGCTGCCAATGAGACCAAGACTCTTGAACATAGATTGAGCGAGCTGGGGGTCATAGGGAAACGTCTTTGCGAGCGACGGCTTCCAAGCCAGAGATCCAGGTGGGGCGAACGTCTGAGTCGGCGTGCCGGTACCAAAGAGGGCGACCTGATTGAACCGATCGCGGTTGATGAGGTGCTGGAGGGCGTGCCTGGCTTGCAGGCTCGCGAACGGGTGGCCCGATTGACAGTTTGCGAGGACGCAGTCGGCTATCGAGGCCGGGCCGCCCATTATGGTAAAGCGACTCTTTAGGCTCGCGACGGACTGCGGCGGCACGTCGTAGGCGAAGTCGAGCTCGCCGGACTCGAGTGCTGCGACCATTGCGTTCGGGTCGCTGAAGTAGCGCAATTGGATCTCATTGAGGTAGGGAAGCGGATTTAGAAAGAACTTCGGATTCCGCTCCAATACGGCGACGACGTTCGGCTCGTAGTGCTTCAGTCGGAACGCTCCCGTCCCGTCGGCCTCAGTCAACATGGCCTTCGGTCCTTTGGCCAGGAGCGGAGGACTAACGAGGGACATCCGAGCATGAAGCTCGATTACGAGCGCCGGTGCCGTGGGAGCCTTGAAGTCGAGGCGGGCGGTCAAGTGATCTATCCGCTTCGCCTCGCCGATGAAGGGAACCCAGTTTCCCGCATAATTCGAAAGCGCCGGATTACTGATCGCCTTCCAGTTGGCGATCAGCGCCTCAGCATCAAGCGGGTAACCGCTGTGGAACGTGATGCCCGGTCGCAGCTTCACCGTGACCGACCGGGCATTCGGTGCGATCTGAAAGCTCTCGGCAAGCCACATTAGGGGCTTGTCTGCGTTTATCTGATTCGTATCGCGTAGCGGCTGACTGTAGAGGTTGTTGAAGAGCGCGTAATTGCCTTGGTCATCTTGCCATGGGCTGAAGCTCGTAAAGTTGTCCGAGGTACCGAGGCGGAGGATTCCGCCTCTGCCTGCAGCCGCGCGAGGACGCACCCTCGCCTCCGGGGAACGACCCTTTAATATCCCCGGAAGAATGGGAGCCGCAAGGCCCAAAGCAGCCCCTGACTTGAGCAGGTCCCTCCGGGAAATTGTCGCCTTCACTGAATCGTCATCCGACATGATGTCTCCCCTTCTTGAAAGTGTCCGGGCGCATTATTGGATAGCGTTAGCTACTTCTTGGAGCTTGGAAGAGTTCGAGCGTGTTGCCATCGGGATCATTCAGATAGCAGATGAGTCCGCCTCGATTCACGCCAGCAGTGATCACGACTGGCGGGCTCGTGAATGAGACATCCTGAGAACTGAGCCGCTGGAACTCACCCTCAATGTCGTCGACGATGAGCGACAGGTGACAGAAGCTCCGCATACCAGCACGTGCGGTCGCTCCCGAGACGGAAGGCCTTATATATGAGATCAGCTCTAACAGGGGCCATGGGGTAGCGTCCCCGCCAGGGATGCGCATCAGCGCGACTTCAATGACGGCGTCCGGTATCCCAAGAAGGCGCCGCGTGTAGGTGTTCTCTTGACGCTGTCGAGTGACCAGCTGAAAACCGAGATTTGTGGCATACCAAGAGGCTGCGGCTCCAGCATCTGCTACCGAGTATGAGAAGTGCCCGATACCGAGAATCACTAGCCCGTTCCCTTATTGAGTCCGCCGAAGGCGTTGCGGTCGAGTCCGTGCACTTGGAGCTTGCCAACGCATACCGCCCGCGAGCCTTAAGCGACTCTACGAAGCGGGTGCTTTGGAATCACTGTTGTCGAGACGCTCAGCACCCAACGGCTCGCCGTTCGCCAGCTCGGAAGAAAGGCGTGGCATGGCCCTTTCTAAGGCGCTCTCGAGCTCACTTGTCTCGCGATCAGTGTGCGTGGTCGAGGTATAGAGAATCCCACGTGGAATTACGTGTATACCCTCTTCGAGCAATAGTTCAGCCAGTCGTACGTAGGCCTCCGGATCGGCAGTCAGCGTGTCGTCATAGGTCAATACGGCGCTCTTTGCGATGTATGCGTATCCCGCCGCTCCGACCTGGTTCACATGCATCGGCACATCTGCTGCAGAGGCTGACTCCCTAAATGCATTGCCCAGAGCGATGCCACTCTCCTCAAGTGCAGGATAGATTTCGTCAGCATTGCGCTCGTATTCGCCTATGGCTGCCAAGGCGGCCGCGGCGCAAATCGGATTGGCGTTGAAGGTTCCCATATGGCTCACTCGCCTGGACGCAACTTCCTGCATTACATCTTGCCTTCCGCAGACGGCGCTGATCGGGAAGCCTCCGCCCATGGCCTTTCCGAGGATCGTTAGGTCCGGAGTCACGCCAAGCCGTTGTTGGGCGCCTCCGAGCGCCACCCTGAAGCCGGTGATGACTTCGTCGAAGATCAGCAACGTACCGTTCTGAGCCGTCAGCTCACGTACTGCCTGGAGATAGCCCGGCGTCGCGGAAAGGCATCCTCTGTTGACCGCTATCGGCTCCATGATTACAGCCGCAACTTCGCTGTCGAGCAGCTTGCGGAGCGCCGAGATGTCGTCCCAGGGACAGACGTCCACCGATCGGGATGCGTCCGGGTCCTGGCCGGACGTTCCCGGCTCTCTCGCGTCAACAGATCCGCCCACACCGATGTGCAGGGGATCCAGCCATCCGTGGTAGTGCCCCCGGAACTTGACGATCCGACGTCGTCCAGTGGCCGCCCTCGCGATTCGTAGTGCCGCGTGCACGGCCTCGCTACCGGTGTTACTGAACGCGCAGAGTTCCGCGCTCGGGACGGTGCGGCAGACCGCCTCCGCGAGGGCTAACTCAAGGGGGTGAGAGGCGCCATATCCGAGGCCCTTGTCGATCTGTCGATGAACCGCCTCGACGACTGCACTCGGCGAGTGACCTAAAAGCATCGGCCCGTACGCCAGGGCAAAATCCACGTACTCGTTGCCGTCAACGTCGGTTAGACGGGGACCGCTGCCCCCGACGAATGAAACTGGCACCGGTCTTTGAGCAGCGCGAATAGCAGTCGCGACGCCGCCAGCAAGGCTCTGCCGCGATTGTTCATGCTGACGAAACGATTCCCCGAATCTCCGCGTCATCTCAAGCTCTCTCTGCATCTACGATGTCACGACGCGTCGACCGCTCGACTGCTTCTCTGATTAGTCCTGATCGATCTGCTTCGTAGCTTGCGGCTCGGTTAAACATCGCCTTCCGCCGGAGACGTGGACCCAGGGACCCGTAGTCGTCGAAGGCAGTTCCAGCTGGAACTCTTGGTTGGCTGCCGGTTCCACCCGCTGGAATTGCTGATCCGGTCTGTGGCACGTGCCGACTCTGCCACTCTCCGAAGAAGATGTCAATCATGAGTCGTCGGCGCGTAGACGAAGCGGCGTTCAGGCCGCTCGGCACGGCGCACGACGTTTTCCTCCCGCGCGGCCGAACGCCGGCGGTATCTGGCGGCGGGAGCTCGATTCGTGTCCCGCCTCGTGGTGGGGAACGATGATTCCTGGCGGCAGCTGATCGGAGGGCACAAGCTCGCCGCTGATGGCGGCGTCATCGGCGAGGCGAACTTGGCTATGGGGCCTTCGGATAAGTAGCGACGAGCTGCCGCTTGCCTATCGTCGTGGATGTCGATGAATACTGATTCCCTCTGGAGGACGCGCTTGTCGAACGCCCCTCTTGATGGGCATCGCCGTGTCGGCTGGAGTGGGTATCGGGGAAGGTCGCCCCCTCAGCGTGCATCGAGCACGTTGGAGGGCCTTCCCCGCCTTCGTGCAGCGGCGGCGGGAGCGGACCTCTTGTGAGGCGGTGAGCTGCACGGCCATGAGCCCCTTCGCCTGCCCGGCTCCGATACGCGCTGCGGCCTTCGGCAAAGCGCTCGGTGAGCATGTCGGCGACTGGGTCCCACCGGGTCGCGCGGCAGCCCCGAGCACGCTTGGGAAGAAGTTCCAGCGCCGAGCTATCGGATCCCGGGCTCCACGTCGCCGCACTTGGTCGACAGGTCCGCGGGCGGTGACCGTTGCGCACGGTGACGCCTTCGAGCGCTCGTGACGGCGAGCGCGATCAGCTCGCCGCCTCGACCTCGACGAACTCTTGGAGGACGAGGCACACGCCATCTCGGATTCGCGGTTCCCCGAATCTCACCGGGCGAGCATGATCTGTCCCCTGATCATTCGAGGCCCGACGGTGTGCCGGAACATCTTCGCGCTGGCAACGCCAGGTCGGCCCACAGTGACTCTGAGGCGATCGCTTGCGCGAGATGCGGCAGATTTCGAACTACCCACAACGCTTCGCGGCAGTTGATCGGAATCGAGAACCTGCCGTCATCGCGCCAAACTCCTGCGGGCCTAGCCCTCTAACTGTGAATTACCCGATATTCGGCTTCCAATACCCGGGCGGTCCTCAAAAGGAGGTCCACGAACTCGGGTATGCGACTCTTAGGAAACCGTCGCACTGGCGCGCTGATGCTTATGCCCATTGGGACAGCCGGACCACTAACCTCCACCGCGATGCAACGACCATCCTCTTGGTTTTCGCAGTCATCCAGCGCGAAGCCCTGACGACGGACACGCTTGACTTCTTGGCGGAACGCATCAATGGAGGTGATCGTTCGCTTAGTCAACGGCGCAAGCCCCTCGGATCCCAGCAGGGCGACCAAGTTCTCGTCCGAGATCTGCGCGGCGATGATTTTCCCGATCGCCGTGGAGTGAATCAGCCCGCGCTCGCCTACTCTCGCCGCAAGACGCATGAGTTGACTGCTCTCGATCACGAGCAGATGCACGTATTGGCGCCCATCAAGCATGCCGAGATTCATCGTCTCGTCGAATTGCTTACTCGCAAGTTCCAAGACCGGACGGGCAATCGCGATAAAGTCGTCTACCCGTCGCTCCGGCTTTGGATGGAATGCTCGTCCGAGGCGCACGAGGTTGGTGACAGCGTCGCGTTCAACGTACTCACGTGATGCCAGGCCGCTGACGTAGCGATAAACCGTACTTTTTGCGAGTCCAGTCTTCTCTGCTACCTCAGTGAGCGTCAGACCAAGCGGAGCGTCTTGCAGTAGGTCAAAGATGTCGCAGACGCGCTCGACCGAGCGGGCAGCCGACGATGAATTCGGCTCAGACTCCTCGAGTTCAATCGACTCATCATCTTCCTGGACAGACCGGCTACTTTTGAGGGCCGCCGACCTAGTCGCTTTGGACACCATTGTCCGCACCTTCCCGTGGCGTCTACTTCAGGGCTTCCCTCCGCCACGATAGCTCGCGAGAACGCCCTCCAGCCTGCGGGAGTTACGGACCGCCAGATCTGGATACGAATCCTCATCTGGTTTGCGGCAGACGTAGCTGGAGCGATGAACCCTGCGGCGCGCGCTAAACGGACGACGCGCGAGAAATGGGCTCAGCTCCAACTGTTGCAAACGGGCAGAGTCCGGTACCGGGGGCATTCGCCTGCATGGATATAGGTCCGCGATACCTTGAAGGCGCACTCCTCCGTGGAGATTGACAGCACCCAGGCTACATGCCACAGTCTCGGTATGCCATCAGCTGGACATCTCGTGTCAGCCAGTGGAACACGATCCTTCCAAGCTGTGCCGTACCTGACGAGGAAGAACACGGCCAGAGGAGTCGAGCTGGTGCATGCCACGCAAGCCGGCGACCCACGTTGCCGCGTGCCGCGCTGCCGGCAGGACCGACGGACGCTCGATCCACGGCCTCACGAACGACCACGGCACGGCGACTTCACGTCGTGTCCTCAATTGGGAAGGTCGCCGTCGGCGGCAGAAACGATCCTTCTGTTCATGGCCCGCGAGCAGCAGGACGCGTCGACGCGAGCTCGGATGAAGCAGCTTCGAGGGCATTACCGATGAACCTGCGGTCCTGAGGAGGAAGCGACACCATGCTAACTCGCGCCCAACTGGATACCTTCCAAGAGGAAGGCTACGTCGTCCTTCCTCGCGTGATACCTGACACGCTCATCGCCGATGTTCTAGAGGAGCTCGCGGCGATCGCAACCGACCTTGTGGACAACGAGCGCCAGCATCATCCGGGGCTCGACGACCTAGCGTCACTGGAGCATTTCGCCCAACTGATCGAGCTCTCGCGCCGCACCGGCAAGATATATAGTCAGTACTTCGATATGAGCTATCCGACGGGTGTCACGATCCCCGCAGACACTCCCATCAACACCGGGCCGGCCCTCTTCTCATTCATCACTTCACCCGCGTTGTTGGATTGCGTTGAGAGCATCATTGGCCCTGAGATCTCGTCAAATCCTGTCCAGCACGTGCGACTTAAGTTGCCGGAAGGAACCCTTCCCGAGAATACAACAAACTCCCTCGTTGGAACTGTGCCATGGCATCAGGACAATGGCGTCACCACTGCTGATGCCGATGCCGCGAACATCCTCACTGTATGGGCACCGATAACTCCAGCAACCATTGAAAGTGGCTGTCTTGAGGTAATTCCCGGCTCACATCGTCAGGATTTGCTTCACCATTGCGCGTGCCCTGAGGGGTTCGCTATTCCCGAACGAGTAATTAGCTCCCTAGACGGTTCGGCAGTTCCGCTCGAAATGGACCCCGGGTCCGTGCTGTTCATGCACAAGCGGACGATTCACTCCTCGCTACCTAACCAGTCCACCGATCAACTGCGGATCAGTTTGGATCTGCGATACAACCCGATCGGTCAGGCGACTGGCAGATCGCTGTTCCCGGATTTCGTCGCTCGGAGCCACCGCTCCCCCGAACTCGAGGTACGAGATCCGGGCGAGTGGTCAGCTCTTTGGGAGCAGACGCGAGAGCGCTTGCGAGCCGGAGTGGAACCTTCGGCGTTCTTTCGATGGGAACCGAATGACGGGATGTGTGCGTAGTTGCCGGTTCGCCGATGTGCCTCGAGGGAGGCACATCAAGTTTTGGTTCTCCTCGCTAACCGGAAGGATCAACCGTGTTAATTCGTGACATCCAGGTATTGAACCTGCATTACGACCTCCCGAACGAAGGATTCGTTTGTGCAGAAGGACGCACGAATGCTCGCTTGACCTCGCTCGTCAAGGTGACTACTGACGAGGGTTTGACTGGCTGGGGTTCCGCATATTCGCATCCCGACGTTCTCCGGGTGATCGTAGAACGACATCTCAGACCGTATCTCGTGGGTGAGCAATGCTCGGATATCGAGGCGCTCTGGCGGAAGATGTACACCCTTACGCGGTGGTACGGCCGTAAAGGCGTTGCGATCTCCGCCCTAGGGGCGATCGACATCGCCCTGTGGGACATTCGAGGCAAGGAGCTCGGCAAGCCGCTGTATCAGCTGTTGGGCGGCACCGACCCCTGGGTCAACGCATACGCAAGTGGACTGCTCTGGCAAGATGACTTGGCGGTCCTGCAGGCTGAGGCTCAGAAGCACATGGCCGATGGCTTTACAACGATGAAAATGCGCCTCGGGCGCGATCCAGAATACGATCGGGCCGCCGTCCTAGCACTACGCGAGGTTCTTGCTGACAAGGGTCGGATTGCTGTCGACGGCACCCACCGCTACACCCTCGAAGGTGCTTCGCAATTCTCTCACTTTCTCGCTAGCCAGGACGTCGCTTGGTTCGAGGAACCGTTTCCACCGGAGGATGTCGAGACGTATTCCCAGCTACGGGAGCAACGAATTGTGCCTGTCGCTGCCGGAGAAAACGAGTTCGGCGTCCAGGGTTTTCGTGAACTTTTTCGCATCGGTGCCGTAGACGTCGCCCAGCCTGACGCCTCGCGCACCGGCGGCGTTTCCGAAGTGTTCAAGATCGGACAGCTCGCGGCCTCCTACGGTATCGACGTTGTCACCCACACGTGGAATGACGCTGTTGCTCTAGTTGCAAATGCTCACGTCGTAGCCGCCCTCACCAACGGAACGATGATCGAACTTGATCGCACCGGCAATCCTTTCATCGACGACCTCACTGTCGCACCCCTCGACATCCTCGATGGGCGCTTGCGTCTGTCAGATGCGCCAGGTCTCGGCATAGAGCCTCGGCCCGAGGCACTTGCTCGTTATCTTGTGCCACCGGACCAGACGGTCCAAGACGGAAACTACGCAGACCTCGTTTTTGGCAAGGACTTCCAGCCTTAGCTGTCGCGCCAGCATTCGCCGTCCCCCGGCGTTTGAGTCCGAAAAATGACTTCTTGACGCTCGCGTGCTCATCAATGTATCGAAGATGCTTCCTGAACACATCCGGCATAGAAGAGTTGGCCTGCACGTACGGCTTCGGTCGCGACGGAGAGGCATCCGCTTGGCCGGGCAGGTTCCAACAAAACAGGCAAATGTCCATCGGCAGCGAAGACGAGATCGGTGTCCAACTACGCGGCAGCGTTGACAGTCGACAACCTCGGTGACAAACTGGACGTCGAGAAGAGACCGGAAAGGACGGGACGACGGCCGCGGTACTTCGACGGGTCGCCAGCTCTCTCGAGCAGGATCTGATGCGTCCCCAATTGACTAATTGGGGACGCGCCGGAAGGACGATCAGGGGGAACGTGTGACGAGTCGACACGCATGTCGTGACTACTCACCGGGTTGCTCGATCCAAGTGGATGGACCGCCGTCGTGATTGGAATTGGCGCTGCCGGCCACAGCGACGGTGCGGAGCCACAGGGCGCGCCGAGGCGGAGTCCCGTGTGGCGATGGTCGACATCCGCTCGGACGGGGTCGGTGCTGCGGCGGCGCTAATCGCCAAACGAGTCCCCGAGCCGGTCACGATGGTCGGTGGCACCGCTAGGCCGGAGCCGGTTGCGGGGATCGCGAGCGCCGCGCTGAAGGCCCTCGCTTCGGTGCACAGCTTCTTCAGCAACCTCGGCTGGGGTGTTCACGCCATTCCCGAGGATTTGCCCTTCGACGACTTCAGAGAGGCACATGGCGTCGGGAGCGCCGAAACGTCGATGAACTCGGTCACCGCGGCGCCCATCGTGGACCGCGCCGTCCGGCCATATGACCGGTTTCCAAAGCGTGACCGGTGTCAAAGGCGTGACCGATGTCCAAGGCTCCCCGTGGCCGAGCGTCGCGAAGATCGTCTCGGTGATCTGACCGTTCGAGCGCGGCGACCGCGCGGGTGGATGCCCAAGCAGTCCGGCCTTCTGCTTCAAGTGGATCTCGAGGAAGGCTTGCTGAGGTCACCGACGATCGACATCAGACCTGACCTCGACCCGCGCGTCGGCATTGTTTGGGGCGATCGACCGGCACTGGAATCAGGGACCATCGGAGCTAGATCCTTGCCAGACGACCTGGCGTCGCCAGTTACCCGAGGTTGCAGACATCAGATGTAACACCCAGGAGAATCCGACAACAGAACCAGAGAGGAAACCTGTCATGGAAAAGCCTCTAGAGGTAC
>JAODBO010000126.1 GCA_025464005.1 Acidimicrobiaceae bacterium
GTGGCTCGTCGAGCTGGGCAGCTCCTCCAGCGTGTGTGCGACCTGCACGGTCGCGGGTCCCTCGGGCGCCGCGGCGAGCTCGTCGAGCGCCGTGATCAGCGCCTCCCGGCCGGGCAGGTCGACGCCGACCGCCGGCTCATCCAACAGCAGCAGCGGGTGCCCTCCGAAGAGCGAGCGCGCCAACAGGACCCGCTGCCGCTCGCCCTGGGAGCAGCGGGCAAAGCTCTGCTGTGCGACATGGCCGCAACGGAGCCGCTCGAGGAGCGCGAGCGCGTCCGAGCGCTCCTGGTCGTCGAAGCTCGCCCACCACGGCGCGAGCAAGCCGTCCCTCCCGGTGAGGACGATCTCGAGCGCGGTCGCCTGGAGCGGGAGCCGGTCGGCGACGCTGTGGCCGACGACGCCGATCCGCGCCCGGAGCGCCCTCATGTCGCTGCGGCCGAGGCGCCCCCCGAGGACGCTCACCGTGCCCGTCGTGGGGTGGCGTTGCGCGCCGACCAAGGAGAGCAGCGTCGTCTTGCCGGCGCCGTTCGGCCCGAGCAACGCCCAGTGCTCGTGCGGGCCGACCGTCAGCGACACCGGTCCGAGGAGTCGCTTGCCGTCCGCGACGACCGTCGCCTCGTCGACGACGACGAGCGCGCTGTTGGCGCAGTGATCGGGATCGGGCACGGCGTGCATTCGAGCAGGGAGCGGGCTCGTCGCGCAACGCCGGCCGGCGCGGCGCAGTCCCGGCACGATCGAGCGCCCACGGCGCGCTGAGAGCCGGCCACTCGCTCGCGCGTGCGGCCGGCTCTCAGCGCCGTAATCGGGAATGCGATCGGTGTCGCCGCGCCCGTGCGCGGGACCGAGCTCGACTGGCTCAGACTTGGAGAACCGCTTCGGCCTCGATCTCGATCTTGACGTTCTTCGAGACCACGACGCCGCCGGTCTCGAGCGCCATGTTGAAGGTCATGCCGAAGTCCTCGCGGTCGATCTCGGTCGTAGCGCTGAAGCCGATGCGCTTTCCGCCGTAGGGGTCACCGCTCGCGCCGTTGAACTCGACGTCGAGCACGACGGGACGCGTCACGCCGTGGATGGTGAGGTCACCCTGGACCTTCCAGTCGTCCCCGCCGTCGGGGACGACTTTCGTGCTCGTGAAGGTCATGGTCGGGAACTTCTCCACCTCGAAGAAGTCCGCCGACTTGAGGTGCCCGTCCCGCTGCTCGTCACGCGTGTCGACGGTGGCGATCTGGACCGTCGCCTCGACGCCCGACTGCGCTGGATCCTCGGCGACGGTGATCGTCCCTTCGAAGTCGTTGAAGAGTCCCCGCACCTTCGACACCATCATGTGGCGGACGACGAAGCCGACACTGCTGTGCGCCTTGTCCAGGGTGTAGACGCCCGGATGTGGGATCGTCGCACCGTCCACAGTCCTCGTGAGCTCTGCTGCATCGGCCATGGTGGCTCCTAGTTCTCTCTTCGACCTGCGTTCAGGTCGGTGTGAAGCGACGGATCGACCGCTCTTGGCGGCAATTGTACCTCGCAACTATTTCGTGCGCAACTAATAATGCGTCGGACGGTACACTGTGGCGATGTCGACGAGCTGCGGCGGCGAGGACGAACCGGCGGTCGAGCCATGCCTCTCGGCGATGGCCGGCGGTTCGACAGACCTGCCCGATCCGATCACCCTCGTGGGGCTCGTCTTCGAGACGGCGACCGGGCTACGACGGATGCTCACACCCGGCCTCTCTGGTGAGCTGGGCGTCGGAGGCCAGTCCTTCGAGATACTGGTGAGGCTCGGGCGCAGCGAGGGGGGCAGCCTTCGTATGAGCGACCTCGCGGCACAGACGGGCCTCACACCGAGCGGCCTGACGCGGGCGGTCGACCGCCTCGTGGAGGCCAAGCTCGTCGAGCGCCAGATCTGTCCGAGCGACCGCCGCGGCGCGTTCGCCATCCTCACCGAGCTGGGCCAGCGCAGGACCGCAGAGGCGCTGAGCCGGCACGAGCGAGACGTCGCAGAGCTTCTCGACGGTGTGCTCGAGCCCGGCGAGGCGGCCGCGCTCATCGCGCTGCTGCGACCGTTGAGGGACCGGGTTCACCCCGAAGCCACGCTCGTGAGCGACCTCGCAGAGCAGATCTGAACGCTAGCGACTAGGTGCCGGGCACTGCTCAGCCGGTAGCGTTCTCCACGGCATCGACGCAGACGGAGGCCGGCATGGGACGCAACAGCTTCGGGGCATCAGCAAAGCTCGACGTCGGGGGTGACAGCTACACGATCCACCGACTCGACGCCCTTGCTTCGACACACGACATCGAGCGCCTGCCGTACTCGATGAAGGTCCTGCTCGAGAACCTGCTCCGCAACGAGGACGGGGTCAACGTCCGAGCGGAGGACGTCGAGGCGCTGGCCGGCTACGCCGCGACCGGCGCTGCGGATCAGGAGATCGCCTTCTCCCCCGCTCGCATCCTGCTCCAGGATTTCACGGGCGTGCCGTGCGTCGTCGACCTGGCCGCGCTGCGTGACGCCGTCGAGGAGCTCGGTGGCAAGCCCCAGAGCGTCAATCCGCTCATCCCGGTCGACCTCGTCATCGACCACTCGCTCATCGCCGAGGTGACCGCGCGGCCCGACGCCGTCGAGACCAACTCGGCGATCGAGTTCCAGCGCAACGTCGAGCGCTACCGCTTCCTGCGCTGGGGACAGCAAGCCTTCTCGAACTTCCGCGTCGTCCCCCCGGGCACCGGGATCTGCCATCAGGTCAACCTCGAGCTGCTCTCGAAGGTCGTCTTCACCGACGACGCCGGCAACGCCTACCCGGACACGCTCGTCGGCACCGACTCCCACACCCCCATGGTGAACGGCCTCGGCATCGTCGCGTGGGGGGTCGGCGGCATCGAGGCCGAGGCGGCAATGCTCGGCCAGCCCATCCCGCTGCTCATCCCGAGCGTCGTCGGCCTCCGGCTCGACGGTGCGTTGCCCGAGGGGACGACCGCCACCGACCTCGTGCTCACGATCGCCGAGCTGCTCCGCAAGCACCGGGTCGTCGGCAAGTTCGTCGAGGTCTACGGACCGGGCGTGGCGAGCGTCCCGGTAGAGAACAGGGCGACGATCGGGAACATGTCGCCCGAGTACGGCTCGACCGTGACGATCTTCCCGATCGACGAGGACACGCTTCGCTACCTTCGCCTCACGGGCAGGGACCCACAGCTCGTGCGCCTCGTCGAGGCCTACGCCAAGGAGCAGGGGATGTGGAACGACCCCTCCGTCGTTCCGGCGTACTCCGAGACGCTCTCGCTCGATCTCACCACGGTCGTCCCGAGCCTCGCCGGGCCGTCGCGCCCGCAGGACCGGGTCCCGCTCGACGTGTCGAAGCCGATGTTCCGGGCGGCACTGTCGGCCGCACTCGACACCGAGGTACCGACCGAGGGGGCGCGGGCCGACAGCTCGGTCCAGGTCCAGCTCGACGGTGGCGAGCTCGTCGCGCTCGACCACGGCAGCGTCGTGATCGCGGCGATCACGAGCTGCACGAACACGTCGAACCCCCAAGTGATGATCGCTGCCGGCCTCCTCGCGAAGCGCGCGGTCGAGCGTGGCCTGACGTCGAAGCCCTGGGTGAAGACCTCCCTCGCGCCCGGTTCGCGGGTCGTCGTCGACTACTACGAGCGCGCCGGCCTGATGAGCTACCTCGAGAAGCTCGGCTTCGGGCTCGTCGGCTTCGGCTGCACGACCTGCATCGGCAACTCGGGTCCGCTCGCGCCCGAGATCTCCGCCGCGATCGCCGAGCACGGCCTGTCGTGTGCGGCCGTGCTCTCGGGGAACCGCAACTTCGAGGGCCGCGTCCACCCCGACGTCCGTATGAACTACCTGGCGTCACCGCCGCTCGTCGTGGCCTATGCCATCGCCGGGACGATGGACGTCGACGTCTACCACGAGCCGCTCGGCACCGATCCCGAGGGCACGCCGGTCTACCTCCGGGACATCTGGCCTACGACCGCCGAGGTGCTCGAGGTGACCGCGTCCGCGGTGCAGTCCTCCATGTTCACGAAGGACTACGCCGCCGTCTCTTCGGGCGACGAGCGCTGGCAGGGCCTGGAGGCGCCGTCCGGCGGTCGCTACTCGTGGGGTGACTCGACCTACGTCAAGCGCCCGCCGTTCCTCGACGGTGTCGGCGTGGTGCCAGCTCCGGTCACGGACGTTGTCGGTGCCCGTGCCCTAGCTGTGCTCGGGGACAGCATCACCACGGACCACATCTCGCCCGCGGGCTCGATACGCCCGACGAGCCCCGCCGGGAAATGGCTTCTCGAGCACGGCGTGGAGCCTCACGACTTCAACTCGCTCGGCTCGCGGCGCGGCAACCACGAGGTCATGATGCGCGGGACCTTCGCCAACCCGCGGATCCGCAATCGTCTCGTGCCGGGCACCGAGGGCGGGGTCACGGTCCACCTGCCCGACGGCGAGCAGAACACGATCTACGACGTGGCGATGCGCTACCGGGACGAAGGCGTGGCGCTCGTGATCCTGGCCGGCAAGGAGTACGGGTCGGGGTCCTCGCGTGACTGGGCTGCGAAGGGCACGGCTCTGCTCGGCGTTCGCGCCGTGCTCGCCGAGAGCTTCGAACGCATCCACCGGTCCAACCTCGTTGGCATGGGCGTCGCCCCGCTGCAGTTCCTGGAAGGCGACGTCGCATCGCACGGCCTGACGGGTCGCGAAGTCTTCACGATCTCCGGCCTCGAAGGCGTCGCGGCCGCCGACCTCATCCGCCGTCAGGTCACCGTGCGCGCCGACGACATCGAGCTCGAGGCGCTGCTTCGGATCGACACGCCGACGGAGGCCGCGTACTTCACGTCCGGAGGGATCCTGCCATTCGTCGCCCGCAAGCTCGCGAGCTCCTAGAGCTGGGTCCGAGCGCCGGTCATCCCACCGGCAACGAACCGACGAACGACGGTCGGAGCTGAAGCTGGAGGATGTGCTCGAGTCCCGACGCGAGACGAATGAGCGTCGACTCGCTCCACGGCCGGCCCACGAACGTGACCCCGACGGGGAGGCCCGACACCGTGCCGATCGGCATGCTCAGCGCCGGGTAGCCGGCAACCGCGGCCGGTGACGAGCTCGTCGGGACCGACGGGTCGCCGTTCACCTGGTCGATGCACCAGGCGGGCCCCATGGTCAGGGTGACGATCGCATCGGCCCCGGACTCCTCGAAGGCGGGGTCGAGCCCCCGGGCCCTAGCGCGTTCTCGATTGCGAGCGAAAGCGCTCAGGTAGTCGGGCGAATCGAGCCCTCCGGTCGCCGCCGACTCGACGAGGATGTCCTGCCCGAACAGCGAGAGCTCCGCGGCCGCGTTGGCATCGTTGAAGGCGACCAGCTCCGCGAGCGAGCGGGGGCACGAGCCCCGACCGCCGTCTCGCGCCGCCAGGTAGCGATCCAGACCGTCGTGGAGCTCGTGCATCAACACGAGGAGCTCGTCCGCGAAGCCGGCCAGCTCTGCCGCGGTCGGGACGTCCGCGGGGTCGACCAGGGTGGCCCCCGCCTCGCGAGCAGCGTCGAGCGCATGCTCGAAGAGACGGTCCGCTGCGGGGTGACAGCCCGTGTAGTGGTCGCGCGCCACGCCGATCCTCGCCCCCGCGAGGCCGTCGGCCGAGACGCTCGAGACGTAGTCCGGCAGCGGCTGGGCACCGACGGTCGCGGGCCTCGGTCCGGCGAGGACGGTCAGCAGGGCGGCCGCGTCAGCGACGCTGCGACCGAGTGGGCCGACGCAGTCCTGGCTCCCCGCGAGTGGCACGACACCTGCGACGCTCACGAGCGAGTGGGTCGGCTTCAGGCCCACGACGCCGTTCATCGCCGCCGGGCAGACGATCGAGCCGTCGGTCTCGGTGCCGACCGCGACGGGCACAAGACCGGCAGCGACGGCGGCGGCGGAGCCGGAGGACGAGCCGCCGGGGCTGCGGTCGAGGGCGTAGGGGTTCCTCGTCTGGCCACCGACGGCGCTCCACCCGCTCGAGGAGTGGCGAGAGCGGAAGTTCGCCCACTCGGAGAGGTTCGCCTTTGCGATGACGACGGCTCCCGCGGCGCGCAGACGGGCCACGACGTCCGCGTCGCGCTGGACGGGAACGCCCGCCAGCGCGAGCGAGCCGGCCGTCGTCCCGAGCTCTCCGGCGGTCTCGACGTTGTCCTTTACGACCACGGGTATGCCGTGAAGCGGCCCGCGCACCCGACCAGCGGCGCGCTCGGCGTCGAGTCGCGCCGCGATCTCTGTCGCTTCGCTGTCGAGCGACACGGTCGAGCGCACACCGTCCTCACCGAGGTCGACCGCCGCGATGCGGGCGAGCGTCGCCTCCACCAGCTCGACGCCCGAGAGCTCTCGGGCCTCGAGGCGCGCTGCCAGCTCCGCCACGGAGTCGAAGGCGAGCTCGGAAGCAGCCCCGAGGTCGCCGGTCACGCGAGCCGTTCTGTCACTGCGCTGGCGCAATCTTCTGTTCGGACGCTCAGCCGACCGTGACCAGCCGGCCGAGGCCGATGGCGGTCATCGCGTGCTCGATCTCGGAGGTCAGCCAGGACAGCCTGTTCAGCACGAGCAGAACGCCGAAGCCGGACAGAAGCACGCACGACACGACGGTGATGGCACGCGAGTGCACCTTCAGCCATACCATGGCGCCCGTCAGACGCCCGAGCCCGAGCCCGACGAGCAGGAACGGCACGCCGAGCCCTGCGGTGTAGAGCAGCAGGAGCAACGCGCCCTGGCCCACGCCCCGATCGGTCGACGCGACGGCGAGCACGGACGCGAGGACGGGTCCGATGCACGGGGTCCACCCGAAACCGAACGCGATCCCGGCAATCGGCGCGTACAGCGGCCCGAACCTCGAGGCTTTCGGGTGGAAGCGGGCCTCTCCGTAGAGCGACGGCGCCCGCAGCACGAGCGAGCCGGCGATGAACAGCGACATGGCGAGCACGACCCCGCCCGAGACTCGGGTGAGCAGCACTCGGTCGCGGGTCACGGCGCTGCCGACCGCCGTCGCCACCATGCCTTCCATGACGAACACCGCACCGAAGCCGGCGATGAACAGCAGCGTGTCGCGCGCCACCCGACCGAGCTGACGTCGCATGCCCTGCTGGGCCTCGGCGAGGTCGAGCCCCGTCACCATCGAGAGGTACGCGGGCACGACGGGCAGGACGCACGGCGAGACGAACGAGATGACCCCGCCGCCGAACGCCACCACGTAGCTCACACCCACCGCGTCCACCGCGCCTCCCGCACTCGCGCCGTCACCACGACCGGGACACGGCACGGCGCTGTGATCCCAGCCTCGCATGCGCAGGGCCTCGAGGGCGAACGGGCGACGGTCCTTGCTTCGCGCGCGTGCCCTTGGCATTGTCGGAGACGGTGGAGCCGACCCTGAGGAGCCTGACGCCCCGAGAACGGTCGTTGATCGACTTCGAGCGGGGCTGGTGGCTCGAGCGCGGCGGAGAGCCCAAGTACCGTGCGATCCGCCGCTGCCTGGGAATATCGCCGTCCGGCTACTGGTCGATGCTCGAACGCCTCCTCGACTCGCCGGCCGCTCTTGCCTACGACCCGCTCCTCTTGCGCCGGCTCCAGCGGCGGCGCAACGATCGCAGGCGCGCGCGCTTCGTCAGCGAGGCGCCCCGGCGTCGGCGCCCGCACTGACCACGCCCATCCCGCACTCTGGCAGCCCGCACGCAGAGCCGGACGGCGTGGACAGCACTCTCCTCGGCGACGAAGCGCTCGACGCCATCGCCCTTCTCCGGGAGGCGCCGGAGCGCACCTGCGTACTCAGCGACTTCGACGGCACGCTCGCCCCCATCGTCGACGACCCCGCCTCGTCCGTGCCGCTGCCGGGCGCCATGGAGGTGCTCCACCGCCTCGCCCGTCGCTTCACCTCTGTCGCCGTCGTATCGGGCCGGCCGGCTGCCTTCCTCGCCGCGGCCCTCGGCGTCGGCTCCGGGGCCAGTCGACTCGGCGCGTACGGCCTCTACGGAGCGGAGCGAGTCGGGCCCGATGGCGAGGTCGTGATCGACCCGGAGACGGAAGAATGGGCGGCGTCGGTCACGGCTGCTGCCGACGAGCTACGCGACGTCGTGCCCCCCGGGGTCGTCATCGAGCGAAAGAGGACCGCCGCGACCGTCCATTGGCGATCGGCTCCCGAGCACGAGCTGGTCGCCCTCGATCTCGCACGCGGCGCGGCAGACCGGCACGGGCTGGAGCTGCGAACCGGTCGGATGTCGGCAGAGCTCGTGCCGGCCCACGCGATGGACAAGGGAGCCGTCGTGCACATGCTCGCGTCCGAAGCTCGAGCGGCATGCTTCCTCGGCGACGACGCCGGCGACGTGCCGGCCTTTCGCGCCCTCGCCGAGCTGTCCCGGACCGCGGGTACGAAGGTCGTGCGCGTCGCGGTGGCGAGCCGGGAGTCGCCGCCCGCGCTACTCGGCGAGGCCGACGTCGTGCTCGACGGTCCGAAGGCCGCGCTGGCCTTCTTGGAGCGGCTCGCGGCTGAGCCGTGACGACCCTGGGACCGGTCGGGCGGCGACCCCCGATGTGGATCGGCGTCAGGACCGACCCGCGCCGCCCGCTCGGCTCGGGCGACGAGCTGCCCCGGCGACCTCCTCGAACCAGCGGGCGGGTGGGCGCGAGATAGCGATCTCGGCCACGGTCTTTGCCCGCACGGCGCGTTCGTCTGGCGCCATGGCGAGCGCCCTCGAGAGCACGGCGGCCGTGCCCTGGACGTCGAAGGGCTCGATTTCGAGGGCGCTCGTGCCGAGCTCAGCGAACGCGCCGGCCTCGCGTGACAGGGCGAGCACCCCGTCACGGTCGTTGACCGCCGGGCCTTCCTTGGCGACGAGGTTCATCCCGTCGCGGATCGGGTTGACGAGCAGCACGTCGTAGCAGCTGAGCGCAGCCACCGAGGCTTCGAAGTCGTCCGCCACCTCGAGCACGATCGGGAGGTGGTCGGCCGCCCCGAAGCGCTCGTTCACGCGGTCGACCAGGCGTTCGACCTCGTGGCGGTAGGCGATGTACTCGGGGATGTCCTCGCGCGACGGGTACGTGCGGGCGATGAAGGTCACCCTGTCACGAAGGCCGGGATCGGCCTCGAGCAGCTCCTCGTAAGCGAGAAAGCCGCGCAGCAGGTTCTTCGACAGCTCGACACGGTCGCTTCGAAACAGCAAGGACCGGCCCTCCAGGCGCTCGAGCAGGTCCGCCCGGCGAGCAGAGCAGCCGGGCGACGCGGCCACGGCACGCAGCGCCTCGGCGTCGGTCCCGAGGGGCGCGTGGAAGACCTCCGGCACCTTGTCGAGCACGGCAGCGGCGCATTGGCGGAACTGGTCCGCCCAACGCTCGGTGTGGAAGCCGCACGCCCCGAACGACGCCAAGCTCGTGACGAGCTCTCTCGCCACCGCGCTCGGGAGCACGCGCAGCTCCTCGGGATCGCAGAAGGGCGTGTGATGGAAGTGGACGGTGCGCAGGTCGGGCCGTAACGAGGCGAGGAAGCCCCCGACGAGCGCGAGGTGGTAGTCGTTCACGACCACGGTCGCGCCCTCGTCCGCACAGCGCGCGACCTCTTCGGCGAGGGCCCTGTTGAACTGCCGATAGCCGTCCCAGGCCTCGTGCCAGCGCGCGTCGAACACGGGATGGCGGGCCCGGTCGAACAGCCCGTGGTACAAGAACCAGAGCGTGCCGTTGGCGACGACGTGGTAGGCGGCCTCCTGCACCTCGGGCGCGAGCTCGACGAGCCTCAGCTCGGAGCCCCCCGAGAGCGACGCCGGCACGCCCTGTCTGGCCGCACGACGGTCGCCCTCGCTCATCGCCGTCGCGATCCACAGCGCGTCGGAGCCCGCCAACGCGTTGAGGAGGCTCGGCGCAAGACCCCCCGCGCCATGGCGGGCGACGAGCTCGCCGTCCTTGCCGACCGAGAAGGTCGCCGGGCCGCGATTGGACACCACGACGAGCTCGCTCACCTCGTCGTGATCCCGACGCGCGCGAGCGCGGCGGCGAGCACCTCACGCGCCTGAGGCGCTAGATCGGCGAGGGTGCGGTTGCGATGCGACCGGGTGCCCAGGTCCACCTGCGCGAGCGCCGCCGCGCCGTAGCGTTCGGCGACGTCGAGCAGCAGCGCCATCTCCACGCCGTAGCCCGCTGTCAGCTGGAGGTCGTCGAGCACCGCGCGCCGCACTGCGGTCTCGCCCGCGAGGGGCTGCGCGACGCCGGCGAGCTCCGGGAAGAGCAGCGAGAGCGCGGGGCGGGCGACGAGCTCGGTCACCCGCCCTCCACCCGTCGGGCTGCCGTGCAGCGATCGGGCGTAGCACCCCTTGACGAGAACGGTCTCGGGCCGGGTCAGCAGCGGGCCCAGAAGACCCGAGACGAAGTGCGGTCGGAAGTTGGTGACGTCCGCGTCGAGGAAGACCACGAGGTCGCCGGTCGTCGCCGCGAGGCCAGCGCGCATCGCGTCGCCCTTGCCGAGCGCGACGGGCGCGCCGGGCGC
>JAODBO010000150.1 GCA_025464005.1 Acidimicrobiaceae bacterium
TCGCGCGGTTCCAGGAGCGAGCGGCCGCGGTGCGCCGGCGCGGCCTGCCCCCCGTCGAAGGCGCCGAGCGGCAGCGGATCCTCGAGCAGATGCAGCTGGACTACATGGACTTCGCGATGCTCGGCGATTCCCAGGCTGTCCTCAACGACGGCATCCTGACGCTCCGGATCGACCTGCGACCTCCTGCCGACGGCGCGCCGTGACCGCTGCCGGCGTCATCTCGACCAACGAGCCGGCGGGCTAGTAGCTAGTCGAGCTCCAAGGCGGGTGCCCGACGTGGCGACGGCTCTGTCGTCGATGGCTCAGCTTCTGATGGCGAGGGCTGCGGCGGCTCGCCATGAGCCACGTAGGGCCGGCGCGAGCGCTCTTCCAGCACCAACGTGCCACCTCCTTCAAGCGCGAGCGAGGCGTCGCCCGCCGCGAGCCTGCGCAACGGCTCCCCGACGAGGTCGTTCCGCCACGAGCTGACGAGGCGCCCCTTCGGTCGCTCCTGGAAGAACGCGGTGAGGTCCGCTCGCGTCGCCAGGATCGCCGAGTCGATCTCGAGCTGACGAGCACGCTCGCCGAGCCAGGCGGTCGCGAGCGCGACCGCCGGCCTGACGACGCCCTCCCCCCGCTGGACCGGGGGCATGTGGACCGCGCTCGCGGGCAGCGCGAGCCCGTCTGCGATCGCCCCCAGCAGCTCGGACACGGCGACGTTACCGAGCTGTCGGGCGTCGAGGTTGCGGACCTGCTCGAGCTCGGCGCGAGTCGCCGGCGGGCGGTGCGCGATCGACACGAGCGCGAGGTCGGAGAGCACGAAACGCGTCGGCTGGTCGAGCATCTGGGCGCGACGCTCGCGCCACGCCGCGACGTTCTGAGCCACCGCACGCTCGCGGCCGTGCAGCTGACGGGCGTGCTTCAGGCGCCACCACGCCTCCTCCGGCACGACAGGCAATCGCGACCGGCGGAGCAGGATCGCGCACTCCTCCTCCGCCCAAGCGAGCCGTCCGAGGGCGGCGAGCCGGTCGGTCAGGAGGCCGTGGAGCTCCAGCAGGTAGAGGACGTCGCCGGCGGCGTAGCGACGCTGGGCCTCGGTGAGGGGTCGGCGCGTCCAGTCCGTCAGCTGGTCGCCTTTTTCGAGGCGCCGACTGAGCATCCGGTCGACGAGCGAGGAGAGCGACGGCGTGCTCAAGCCGATGAAGCCCGCCGCGAGCTGGGTGTCGAACAGCCGGGTCGGCACGGCGCCGCAGGCCCGGTCGAGCACCTCGAGATCCTGATCGGCGGCGTGCAGGACGGCGAGGGCGTCGCCCTGCAGCACCCGCCCGAACGGCGCGATGTCGACCGCGAAGGGATCGACGAGCGCGATCCCGCCGGACCAGGCGACCTGGAGCAATGCGAGTCTCGGGAAGTACGTCCGCTCCCGGTGGAACTCGGTGTCGATGGCGTAAGCCGGCTCGGCGAGGAGCTCGCCGACGAGGTCGTCGAGCGTCTCGGCGCTGTCGACGATCCGGTAGGTGTCGACATCGGGCACATGAGCAGGATCTCGCTGCGCACGGGCAGGCGTAGCGCTCGTCACCGGCTCAGCCTCCATAGTTCATCCGAGTGTCCTCCGAGCGGAGGATCTCCGCGTCCTCGCCGCGTTCGCCGAAGCCGGCGGCGAGGACCTCTCCCACGCACAGCACGTGCGAACCGAGGTCGACCTCACGCTCGAGCCGGCAGTCGAGGAACGCCGCCGCGATCTCGGGGATCGGCGCTCCCGTCACGGGCGCGTCGCGGTAGGCGACGCCGCTCAGCGTGTGAGTCGAGCGGTCCTCGACCGCGGGCTTGGCAAAGACGCGGACGACTGCGCGGTCCTCGCGATCGAGCAATGCGAGCGCGAAGCTCCCGCCGTCGCGTACGAGACCGAGCGTCACGGCGTCGCGCTCGACGGCCACCCCGACGAGCTTCGGTTCCATGGCGAGCTGGGAGACGAGATTGCACGTCATGAGGTTGCGTCGGTCGCCCGCACGGCTCCCGAGCAGGTACAAACCGGTGGGAAGCTTCCACAGCACTCGGCGCCGCAGCCGGTCGTACTCGTCGGGGTCCACCCCGTCGGGGAAGGGCCCGACGGCGCGTGCGTGCGGCGCCATGTACCGGGAACCTACTGCCTGCGCCGTCGCCGCCGTTTCATAAAGCCCGATAGGTCGCATCCGATCGAGGGGAACCGTGGTCCGGGCGCTCGGGCGAGGCGCAGCCACTCGTGGCATCTCAGGCGACGCCGAGCGCCTTGAGGCGTCGCTTGGCCGCATCGAAGGCCGCGGTGGCAGTGGCGGCCACGCGCCGGTAACGGTCGAAGGCCGGGCCGTCGAACGACGAGGCCGACGTGCAGTCCTGGGCGGCCTTGATGTAGTCGAGATATGCGCTCGCGAGGTCGTTGGTGAGCGCTCGGTCCGGTGTCGGGAGCTGACCGTACGCGGTGCCGGCATCGGTCGCGAGGCCGTCGCAGGCCGTGCGCGTCGCTACCAGCTTGCGGAGCGCTATCCCGGAGGAGATCTCGCGCACATCGGTGGTGATGAAGCCGTCGTTGGTCGCGAGGCTTGCTCCACTCGCCCACTGCGCGACTTGGTGGCCGTGGCTGCCCGTGTAGCTCGAACAGCCGCCCAACGCGAGCGCGACGAGGACTGCGACTGCGCCCGGTGCCGCGAGCCGGCGCGCTCGCGCCCGGGCACCTGGAGGATCGGAAGCTGCACGCTGACGATCGGAAGCTGCACGCTTCACGAGAACTGGAGCAGGTGCAGGTCCCGGCGACCTCGGCGCAACAAGACGTAGCGATCCGCCACGAGGTCGGCGGTGGTGATCCTCGCTCCCTCCGGAGGCACCCTGCGGTTGTTCACGTAGGCGCCGCCTTGGGCGACCGCCGTGCGGGCCGCGCCGCGTGACGGCGAGAGGCCGCTGTCCGCGAGGACGGCCACCACGTCGAGACCCTCGTCGTCGAGCACCGATCTCGGCATGGTCGTCGCCGGCGCGTCGGCGACGACCATCAGCAGCGTCGCCTCGTCGACCGCCGCGATGTCCTCGCTGTAGAGCGCGGCCGCCGCACGCTCGACCCGGGCGGTCTCCTCCTCGCCGTGGACGAGCGTGGTCACGGCGCGCGCGAGGGCCCGCTGGGCTTCGCGCGCCTGGGGCGCCAACTTTGCCGCCTCGTCGAGAGCGAGGATCTCCTCGTGGCCGAGGAACGTGAACATCCGCAGGTAGCGACCGACGACGGCGTCCTCGCTCCTGAAGAAGAACTGGTAGAACGCGTACGGGCTGGTCTTCGCCGGGTCGAGGTAGACCGCTCCCGACTCGCTCTTGCCGAACTTCGTCCCGTCGGCCTTCGTGACGAGCGGCGTGGTCAGGGCGTACGCCGTCTCGCCCCGGGCGCGACGGATCAGCTCGACCCCTGAGACGATGTTGCCCCACTGGTCGCTGCCGCCCATCTGGAGGCGGCAGCCGTAGGTGTCGAACAGGTGCAGGTAGTCGTAGGCCTGGATGAGCATGTAGGCGAACTCGGTGAACGAGATCCCCTGGTCGGCCCGCTCGAACCTGCTACGGACCGAGTCCTTCGCGACCATCTGGTTGACGGTGAAGTGTTTGCCGACGTCTCGCAGGAAGTCGATGACGGACAATTCGTCGAGCCAGGTCGAGTTGTCGACCATGAGCGCACGGCTCGGGCCCGCCGACTCTGAGAAGTCGAGGAAACGCTCCAGCTGGGGTCGGATGCCTACGAGATTGGCCTGGAGTTGCTCACTCGTGAGCAGCGGCCGCTCCGCGTCCTTCCCGCCCGGGTCACCGATGCGACCGGTCCCACCCCCCGCGACGACGATCGGCCGGTGACCGGCGAGCTGTAGGCGGCGCAGCATGCAGAGCTGGAGGAGGTTGCCCGCGTGCAGGCTGTCCGAGCTGGGGTCGAAGCCGACGTAGGCCGTCAGCCCACCGCGATCGAGCAACGTCGCGAGCTCCGGGTCGCTCGTCTGGTAGACGAGGCCGCGAAAGTCGAGGTCGGCGGTGAGGCTGCCCATCGCCCCAGCCTGCCACAGCGCCCCGGGGCCTCCCGACGCCGCTCGACGGGCCCGTCGACGTTTCCTCGGGCGTAACTGGACGGACCAGCCGGGCCGTGCGAGCCTCGCGGGGCGACGATCGAGGAGGACAAGCGTGACAGCAGCGACGAAGGACTGGGCGGCACTCTCGGACCAGCTTGCACAGGTGCTGCATCTCGCCGTAGCGCCCGTCGCCATCAGCTTCTCCGACTCGGCCCCGAGAAGCGTCGCCCCTTTCGGCGCGCCCATGAGCGCACCGGCGGAGGACGGCAGGTCGGGTCGGGTTCCGGCCGGCTGCGTCTTCTGGGTGCGCGGTGCGGAGACGACCTTCTCGACTGCCCCCGAGGATCATGGCAACTGCAGCGTCGGTCGCGTCACCCACGGGCTCGCGAGCCTCGACGAGGTGGCGGGCAACGACGACGTCGCTGCGCTGCTCGGCTCCGGCTGGGTCTCCGAGGAGGCCGTTGGCCAGATCCCCGCCGTGTCGACCCGGCCCGGCTCCATCACCTACGGCCCGCTTCGTGAGACGCCGAGCGACGTCGATCCGGACGTGGTGCTGCTCCGGGTGAGCGGTCGTCAGATGATGGTGCTGTCCGACGCGCTCCCCGCGCTGAGCATCGAGGGCAAGCCGCAGTGCCACATCGTCGCGCTGGCCAAGGAGCAGCAGATCCCGGCGGCGAGCGTCGGCTGTGCGCTCAGCAGGGCGCGCACCGGGATGACTCCCGAGGAAATGACGTGCGCGCTCCCCGCCGCGGACCTCCCCGAGATCGTCGAGGCGGTCACGAAGGCCGCCGAGATCGACACGACGGTGGCCAAGTACGCCGCCGCCGACGCGCGACGCTTCGCCTAGAGCTCAGCTCCCAACAGGCGCCCGTAGCACGACGGTGCGGATCTGAAGGGGTGAAGCTCGATCACGAAGCCGCCCTCTGCCTCGGCGGCTCGCTCGAGTGGGCAATGCCCCTCGAGTAGGCCGTTCTCGACCATGTCGGCGCCGGGAGGCTCGGCGACGGCGATGCTCGGCAGCACGGCAGCAACGTGACGCGTGCACTTCGCCTCCTTGTCGAGCCCACGTAGCTTTCACGCCACGTGCGAGCGCGTCCTCGGGTCAGCTCGGGTAGTTGCTAGCGCGCGTGGATGTAGTCGACGAGCTCGTCCCTGTCCTTCTGGAGTTCGTCCATCCGCGCCTTCACGACGTCGCCGATGCTCACGATGCCGCAGAGCACGCCGTCGCAGAGGACCGGGACGTGGCGGATGCGGTGCTCGGTCATCGTCACCATGAGCGATTCGATGTCGTCCTCGGGCACGCACGTGTGTACCTCGGTGGACATGATCGCCGTGACGGCCTCGTTGACGAGGGCTCCGTGCAGGTCGTTGAGGCGCCTGATCACGTCCCGCTCGGACACGATCCCCTCGATGTGCTCGCCGTCCTCCGAGACGACGAGTGCGCCCACGCGCTGCTCGCAGAGCATCGCAACTGCGTCCGCCACGGTCGCGTCCCGTCTGATGGTGAAGACGGACTTCCCCTTGGCTTCGATGAGTGTGGAGATCCGCACCGGCAGTTCCTCCTCGTGTTGTGACCCGAGCTTTGGGTGACGCCACGCTGTGCGGAGACGACGGCCGCGCCTGCCGTCTTCGACGCGCGCGACTCGAGTCTACGGACCGAACTGCTTGGGCGGTAGGTAGCCGCCCGTCAGTGGCCCTCGACGATCGTTCGGAGCTGCTCGACAGCCACCTTCGGCTTCCTGTCCTTCCAAGCAAGTCCGTCGTCCCACCGTGACGCCGGGGCCGAGGCGACGAGCAAGCTGCTCGCTTTGGACAAGCCACCCGATGGGTTCTTCTGCTACGACGACTGCTCGCGGTCGGCGCGGTCCGGACAATGCTGCATCTGGTTTACCGGGTTCCCGTCGACATGGCGGTGTTCGGATTCGACGGCAACGCCAGCTGGAACGAAGCGAAGCCGCGGCGCAGCCACTTCGCGGGGTTGTTCGTCGCAGCGGTCCAAGGAATAGGACGAGTATCTGACCCCCGCTATTTTCAATTTAGCGCGTACGAGACGCTTGCCACAAGACCCCGGCTGTCGTGCAAAATCGCTGATCCCAGGCCACAAACATTGAAGATGGGAGTAGCGAATTGCACAAGATCGAACACGCTGTGGTGATCGCCGGAGGTGGTCCGACGGGTCTCATGCTGGCGGGCGAGTTGGCGTTGGCGGGTGTCGACGTTGCCATCGTCGAGCTGCGTGCGAGCCAGAAGCTCGACGGCTCGCGCTCTCGCGGTCTGCACTCGCGCACCATCGAGGTGCTCGATCAGCGTGGCATCGCCGATCGGTTCCTCGCGGTGGGCCAGGCGATGCAGGTCCAGCGCTTCGCCGGGATCCCGTTGGACATCAGCGACTTCCCCACCCGCCACAACTACGGACTCGCGCTGTCGCAGAGCCACTTCGAGCGCATACTGGCCACCTGGGTCAGCGAGCTGGGGGTGCCGATCGCTCGCGAACGTGAGGTGACGGGCCTCGCGCAGGGCGACACCGGAGTCGACATCGCGTTGTCCGACGGCCAGTCGCTAGGTGCGGACTACCTCGTCGGGTGCGACGGAGGACGCAGTGTGATCCGGAAGGCGGCCGGTATCGAGTTCCCCGGTTGGGATCCGTCGACCAGCTGGCTGATCGCCGAGGTCGAGATGGACGAGGAGCCGGAGTTCGGCTTGCGCGGAGGTGGCGGCATCGGCCGGGCGGACGGTGGTTTGGTAGGTATCGCACTGATCGAACAGCACCTCGAACACACGAGCGAGCCCACCCTGCAGGATGTCAGCGAGGCGCTCATCGCCCTCGACGGGACGGACTACGGGGTGAATAGTCCTCGTTGGATCTCCCGTTTCACCGACATGACCCGTCAGGCGGCGTCCTACCGCAATGGACGCGTACTGCTCGCGGGCGACGCCGCACACGTGCATCCCCCACAAGGTGGACAGGGCCTCAATACCGGTGTGCAGGATGCCGTGAACCTCGGATGGAAGCTGGCCCAGGTGGTCAGCGGGACCTCACCAGAGCGCCTCCTGGACACGTACCACGCCGAGCGGCACCCGGTTGGTGCCCGCGTGCTGCACAACAGCATGACGCAGGGCGCGCTCCGCAGCACTGACGAGCGCACTAAGGCGTTGCGCGACACCATGACCGAGCTGCTGAGCATGGACGAGCCTCGCAAACGGTTCGCCGCGATGATGTCTGGTCTGGACATTCACTACGACCTCGGCGAGGGCCACCCCTTGCTCGGGCGCCGCATGCCCGATCTCGACCTCGTGACCGCTCGGGGCCCGGTGCGGGTCTTCACGCTCCTGCATGACGCCAAGCCGGTGCTGCTCAACCTGGGTGAGCCCGGCGGCGTTGATATCACTCCGTGGTCTGACCGGGTTCGACTGGTCGGCGCTGAATACGTCGGGCCGTGGGAGCTTCCGGTACTTGGCGCGGTCACCGCTCCCTCGGTCGTGTTGATCCGGCCCGACGGATACGTCGCCTGGGTGGGGGACGGCACCCATGGGGGGCTCGTTGACTCGCTGACGACCTGGTTCGGATCACCATGACGCGACGATCCAAGAGTCCGGAACGAACCCGCCTAGCGCTGGCCGACGGCTCCGTCCAGCCTCCCGTTTCGCCTCGCGCTTCAGACCGAGCAGATTCATCGCGCAGCTGTGGCGCAGCGTGTGCGGCGTCACCCGCTTGGCGGAGCGACGGGCAGTGCGAACTCGCCATCGCAACGTAGTTGTCGTGCCCGGCACTGTCGACGTCGCGGACGAGCGCCAGATCGCCCCGATGGCCGCGGACCAGCTATTTCGTCGCCTCGACCGTGCTACTCAACCCGGTGGTCCTCGAGGCCTCCTTCGTGCTCGAAGTCCACGAGAGCACGCTCGGGACCGTGCCCGCCTGAGGCGGGACAAGTGCCTGAGGTCCTGGTGCGAGAGCCGCGGGTCCTGCGAGGCGAGCTGCTGCCGTAGGGTCGTCTGCGAATCGTCACCCACGAGGGGAGAACGGCGCGCGCGATGGCTTGGCTCGTATGCGACTACGGCGACGTGATCAGTCGCACCCCCACTAAGAGCGACGTCGCGACGCTCGCGGCGCTGTGCCGGCTCGAGGTCGACGCCTTCGAGCGCGCCTACTGGAGGACACGGATCTCCTATGACCGGGGCGATATCGACGCCTTCGGCTACTGGAACGGCGTCGTCTCGGGGCCGCTGACGCCGGAGCGCCTCGTCGCGCTGATCGAGGCGGACGTGGCGAGCTGGACCCGGCTCAACGAGAGAGCGACCGCCGCAGTCGAGGATGCCGAGGCGCGCGGCCGACGGCTCGCTCTGCTCTCCAATGCCCCCGTCGAGATCGCGCGCGTCATCGACGCTATGCCGTGGTTCGCCCGTTTCGAGCACCGCATGTTCAGCTGTGACGTCCGCCTCACGAAGCCGGATCCGGCGATCTATCGAGCTCTCCTCGATCATCTCGACAGCGAGCCGTCCGAGGTCGCCTTCGTCGACGATCGCGTCGAGAACGTCGTCGCCGCCGGGGCACTCGGGATCCGGGCGGTGCACTACCTCTCGCCGGAGACCTTCGGCGAGCTCTGACACGAACCGGGGGCGGGCGCTAGCCGATGCGGAGCCACACGGCCGTGTCGGTGGGCAGCGCGCCGCTGCGAAGCGGACCGCTCGCCACGAGGACGCGCTCGTGGGCCGGGAGCTCGACCGGTTGAGCAGATAGGTTCACGGCGACGACGAGGTCGGCGCCACGTTGGAAGCACAGGACACCCTCCGGTGAGGGTCGCCACTCGAGATCGCCCGTCGCGAGGGCGGCCTCGGAACGGCGCAGGCGCAGTGCGTCGCGATACAGCTCGAGCATCGACGACGGGTCCCCCGTCTCGCTCTCGGCGGTGACGCCCTTCCACTGCGCCGGCTGCGGGAGCCAGGGCACGCTCGCCTCCGGCCCGAAGCCGAACGGCGGCTGGGCGCCCGACCACGGGAGCGGCACGCGGCAACCGTCGCGGCCCCGGTCGGTGCGCCCGGAACGCTCCCAGATCGGGTCCTGGAGCAGCTCGTCGGGGAGATCCTCGACCTCCCACAGACCCAGCTCGTCGCCCTGGTAGACGTAGACGCCTCCGGGCAACGAGAGCATGAGGAGCGCAGCGGCGCGTGCCCGGCGGTTGCCGAGCTCGAGATCGGACGGCTCGCCGATGCGCCGATCCGCCATGTCGAACGCCGTATGCGCCCGGCCGTAGCGGGTGACGAGCCGCACCACGTCGTGGTTACCGAGCACCCACGTCGGCACCGCGCCCAGGCGGGCGTGGGAGTCCAGGGTGACCTCGACCACTTCCCGCAAGGGTGCGGCATCCCAGGCGCAGCAGAGGTAGTCGAAGTTGAACGCCGAGTGCAGCTCGTCGGGGCGAAGGTACTTCGCGAACCGCTCCCGCTCGGGCAACCAGACCTCGCCGATGAGCAGACGCTTCTCGTCGTAGGAGTCGGCGACCTGTCGCCACTGACGGTAGATGTCGTGGATGGCGTCGCGATCCACGAATGGGTGCGTGCCGTCGACCGCGTCGAGCGTCTCGGGGGAGATATCGGCGAGTGACGGCTCCTTCACGAGCAGAGCCGCCGAGTCGATCCGGACGCCGTCGACGCCGCGATCGAACCAGAACCTCAGGATCTCGACGAACTCTTCCCGGACGTCGGATTCCTCCCAGTTGAAGTCCGGCTGCTCTGGGGCGAACAGGTGCAGGTACCACTCCCCTGGCGCGCCGTGCGCGTCGACCGTCCGCGTCCATGCCGGGCCGCCGAATATCGACTCCCAGTTGTTCGGCGGAAGCTCACCGGCTTCGCCGCGGCCCGGGCGGAAGTGGAACCGCGCCCTCTCGGGCGAGCCAGGTGACGAGGCGAGCGCCTCCTCGAACCACGACTGGCGATCGGAGCCGTGATTGGGGACGACGTCGATCAGGATCCGGATACCGAGCTCGTGGGCCTCGGCAATGAGCTGCTCGGCTTCGGCCAGCGATCCGAACTCCGGTGCGATCTCCCGGTAGTCGGCGACGTCGTAACCGCCGTCGGCCATCGGCGACGGGTACCACGGGGTGAACCAGATCGCGTCCACCCCGAGCGCGGCGAGGTAACCGAGCCGCGAGCGCACGCCGGCGAGGTCGCCGACGCCGTCGCCGTTGCCGTCCGCGAAGCTGCGGATGTACACCTGGTAGATCGCCGCCGATGCCCACCAGTGGGCGTCGCTCGCTACGGCGTGCTCCTCGATCATCGAACCTCCCTGATGCCGAATACGGACAAGCGCCGGGCTCGGTCAGCCGGTGCTGCTGCCGGCAAGAAGGCCGGCCACGATGTGTCGCTGGAGCACGAAGAAGACGACGATCATCGAGATGCTCGCCATGACCATCGTCGCGAGCAAGATCTCGAGCGGCGTCCCGGTGAGAGCGCGACGAGTGCCACGCTGATCGGCGCCTCCTGGGTGTCCGACGAGAACACGAGCGGGGGTCCTCCAACTCGTACGGGGTCGAGCGCGACCGGCGGGGGCACAGAACAGAGGAGGGACCGGCCGGGCGGGGGTACACCCGGCCGGTCCCTCGGATCTGGTGCTTGTCGCCGCCAACAGGTTGTTGACCTGACCGGCGGCCGCCCCCAGCAGCTGCTGGGCATTCGCACCCTGGTTGGTGAGCACCGCGGACATCACGCCGTCGAGGACCCGGTAGATCTGTTGCGTGTCAGGCGGTTCGACGACCGACGGCATGGTGAGCATGGCGTCATGGAACTTGGCAAAGTTCGCAATCCGCTCGTTCGTGTAGGGCTTCTTGGCGGCGATGTTGACCGTCGCCATCTTGCCGGTCCACAAGTTCGGCTCGGGAAGACCGACCGGCTGCTTCTGGGCCTCGGAGGCTTGTAGTTGGCGCAGATGTGCGCGAGCAATCCCCCCGGTCCGCTAGTCCTCCGTCAGGCTGCACCTGATCGGGCGCCGTCGTCCGACGACGTGGCGATGACTGTACATATTCGACTAAGAGTACGCAAGATCTGAATGAAAGATTTTAATATTCGGCCTGCAGTCTTGAAGATGCTCGTCAGAAAGCTCGGCGATGAGGAGCCGGTCCGAGCAACGCTCGCCTCGTTCGGGCTGTGGCGCCGCGCCCCCGATCGGCGGATCAACCGACGGGAAGCGCGGCGTCGCGCCGCACCGCCGGAGCCGTCGAGCCGCGCACGACCAGCTCCGGCTCGAACAGCAGCTCCTCGGGCGCGACCGAGGCGCCTTCCACCTGGCTGACGAGGATGGAGACTGCCGCTCGTCCCATCGCCTCGATCGGCTGGCGCACCGTAGTGAGCGGCGGGTCGGTACACATCATGAAGGCCGAGTCGTCGTAGCCGACGACGGAGACGTCCTCCGGCACCCTCAGACCGAGGCGGCGTACCGCCCGGATCGCCCCGAGCGCCAGCGGATCGCTGCCACAGACGATCCCGGTGGCTCCTCGCTGCACGAGCCTCGCCGCGGCGGCATGTCCGGCTTCCAGCGAGAACGGCGCTCGTTCGATCCGCCCGAGCGCGTCATCGAGGCCGAGCCGGCCAGAGACCGCACGCAGAGCCGCAAGCTTGCGCCGGCTCGGGACGTGGTCCTCCGGCCCGAGGATCACCCCGACCTGGCGATGGCCGAGCGATGCCAGGTGGCCGCACGCCTGCTCGATCGCGACCGCGTCGTCTGCGCACACCTGAGGAAACGCCAGATCCTCTATGGCGGCGTTGACGAGCACCACCGGCAGGGAGCGCTCGCGTAGCAGCTTGTAGTGCTCGTGCGGCGAGTCGATCTCCGCATAGTTGCCCCCGGCGAAGACCACGCCAGAGACCTGCTGGTCGAGCAGCATGTCGACATACTCCGCTTCGGACAGATTGCTGCCGGCCCGGGTGCAGAGGACCGGCGTGAACCCGAGCTGAGCGAGCGCGCCGCCCACCACTTCGGCGAGCGCGGGGAAGATCGGGTTCTGCAGCTCCGGAAGGACGAGCCCGACCAGGCGCGCGCGCTCACCTCGTAGCTGGGTGGGCCGCTCGTAGCCGAGCACGTCAAGTGCTGTGAGCACGGCGGCACGGGTGGCCTGGGACACGCCCGGCCTGCCGTTGAGCACGCGGCTGACGGTCGCCTCGCTGACTCCGACCTTCTTCGCTACGTCTGCCAGTCGCCGCGTCATGACGCAAGTGTAGGACGAACCGCGCGCAGGATCGCCGGGACGGCGTGCCGGGGGCTCGCAATTCGCGCCACCCCGCTGCAACATGCATCAGTTATCGATATGGAATTTGCAGCAACTCGTCGACTCCGCTACCCGGAGACCGAGGCGATCGGCACGCCGGATCGCCTAGCCGACGGCGAGGGAGAGGTCGACTGCGGACGCGACCGCCGCGTGCAGCTCCTCGTGGAGCGCCACGTTGGCGCGGCGCTCGGTGCGCACGAGGACGACCTGGAGCCCGCCCTCCGCGATCGCCGTGTCGAGGGCCGTGCCGAGATCAGCGATCTTGTCGACCACGAGGACGCCGCAGCCGAAGCCGAGGGCGACGTGTCCGAGATCGCAGGCCTGCGGCGTCGCGAAGCCGCGTTCGAAGCTGGCCTCGTCGAGCGATGCCGCGTACGGCAGGAAGTTGAAGATGCCGCCTCCCGCGTTGTCGACGACGACGAGGGTCGCGTCCGGACGCTCCTCGGCCGCCCCCCAGACGAGCCCCGATACGTCGTGCAGGAAGGCGAGGTCGCCGAGGAGCCCGACGACAGGGCCGCCGACGCCATCGCATGCCGACGCGACGCCGAGGACCGTCGAGGTGATGCCGTCGATGCCGTTCGCACCGCGGTTCGCGAGCACCGCCGGCGCGCCCGGGCGCGCCCGGGCGAACCACTCGAGGTCCCGGATCGGCATCGACGACGACGCCACGAGCGTGGCGCCTGGCGGAAGGAGTGCGAAGAGATCGCGCGCGACTCCCGGCTCGGTCACCTCCACATGCGGCGCGAGCACCTCGTCGATCGCCTCCTGGGCCGCTTGCTCGGCCCGCTGCCACGACGAGAGCCACGTCCGGTCGGTGACGGTGCCCGCGGACGCGTCGAGCCGCTCCACGGCTGCGAGAGCGAGCTCCGCCGGGTCGGCCGCGATCAGCTTCGAAGCCGTGCGATCAGGGTCCTGGAAGCGGCCGTAGGGGTCGACGACCACGTGCTCGGCCCCGGCGGCCGACGTGGTGACGCACCAGCTCGCGAGCACCTTCGACGCGTGCGGTGCGCCGAGGTGGAGCACGACGTCCGGCAGCAACACCGACAGCGCGGCACTGCTGCGCACCAGCCCGTCGCAGGCGGCCACGACCTCTGGATAGGGCTCGCGCGGCCACGCCCGCGGGTCGGCGAGCACGGGCCACCCGAGCGCCCGGGCGAGAGCGAGCACGGGAGCCGCGTCGGGGCTCGACCCGCCGGTCGTCGCGCCGTCCTCGTCCTCGGGTCTGGCGCCGCCCGCGCCCGCGCCGGCGATGATGACACCCCGCTCCACGCCGGCAACCGCGCCGAGCAGCGCGGCCAATGCAGCGCGGCTCGCGCCGACCCCGCCGGTGCGCTCGTGCCAGGGCGATCTCGCGCCAGATCGGCGCTTGGGCGCCGGCTCCCCGCGCTCGCCGGTGAGCGGATCGCGGAACGCGAGGTTGCAGTGCACGGGGCCGGGACCGCGCGGGCCGGCGACAGACTCCGCGACCAGACGGCTCGCCATCGATCGCCACGTGCCGCGGGTGGCCTCGTCGGGCACACCGGGCTCGAGGTAGAGGCGCACCGCACCGCCGAAGAGCCCCTGCTGGTCGATCGTCTGGGGCGCTCCGACGCGGTGCAGCTCGGGCGGGCGGTCCGCCGTGCACACGATGAGCGGCACCCCGCCGAGATCCGCCTCGATCACCGCGGCGTGCACCTCGGCTGCCGCCGTTCCCGACGTGGTGACGAGCACGGTCGGCCGCCCGGTGCCGAGCGAGCAGCCGATCGCGAAGAACGCCGCCGAGCGCTCGTCGAGGCGCACGTGGACCCGGACCGCCGGATCGGCGAGCAGCGCGACGGCGAGCGGGCTCGACCGCGAGCCCGGGGAGACGACAGCGTCGCGCACGCCGGCGATCACCCACTCGTCGACCAGGGTCGCGGCAAAGTCCGCCTGGGTGTTCATCGACAACCGCGGTGGGCCGCGCGCGCCGCCGGGTACCCTCGGCGACGGTGCGCTCCCGACGTGTCGTCCTCGTCCACGGCTTCACCCAGACCGGCGCATCGTGGCGCCGCGTCGCCACGTTGCTCGAGCCGCTTTGCGAGGTGGTGGCCCTCGACCTCCCGGGTCACGGCAGCTCGTCGGAACGATCGGTCACAGGCATGTCCGAGGCCGCTGCGCTTATCGGCGAGGCGGGGCAGCGGGCCACCTATGTCGGCTATTCGCTCGGTGGGAGGCTGTGCCTGACGCTCGCTCTCGAGCACCCCGAGCTCGTCGAGCAGCTCGTGCTCGTCGGCGCCACCGCCGGCATCGAGGACCCCGACGAGCGAGCCGCCCGCCGGGTAGCGGACGGCCAGCTGGCGGACAAGCTCGACCCCGTCGGGGGAACAGAGCCCATGGCAGTCTCCGAGTTCCTCGGCGAGTGGCTCAAAGGTCCGCTCTTCGGCCATCTCGACGCCGAGCAGGCCGACGTCGCCTCGAGGAAGGTGAATACCGGGGCGGGGCTCGCCGCGTCGCTGCGCAGTGTCGGCACGGGCAGCCAGCAACCCTCGTGGGACCGGCTCTCGGGCCTCGAGATGCCCGTGCTGCTCGTCACGGGCGAGCGTGACGAGAAGTTCGGACGTCTGGCCGAGGCGATGGTGGCCCGCATCGGCGACAACGCGTCGCACGTCGTCGTGCCCGGGGCCGGTCACGCGGTGCCGTTCGAGGCGCCGGAGGCGTTCGCGGCGCTCGTCGCCGAGGCACTCACAGGGCGATCCCGAGGGTGAGCAGCGCGCCGAACGCGATCTGCAACGCGCCGGTCATGGCGAGCACGGCGATGAGGTCGCGCCCTGCGGCGCCACCGAGCACCTTGCGCACCGGAGCGGCGGCGGGTACCACGGCGAGAAAGGCGAGGAGCGCGAAGGGGCGCCAGGCGGCAATCGCGCCGACGAGGAGCAAACTGGTGGCGATCGTCCCGACATAGAGGCGGCGCGTCCTCCGGTCTCCGAGGAGCACCGCGAGGGTTCGCTTGCCCGACCGGGCATCGGTCGGGATGTCGCGGAGGTTGTTGACGACGAGCAGCGCCACGGCGAGGAGCCCGACCGGGACGGCCGCGACGAAGGCGAGCGCCGGCAGCTCCCCGCAGCTCACGTAGACGGTGCCGACCACCGCTACGAGCCCGAAGAAGCAGAACACGAACACCTCGCCCAGGCCGAGGTAGCCGTAGGGGTGGCGACCCCCCGTGTAGAACCAACCTGCCGCGATCGCGGCGGCGCCGACGGCCACGAGCCACGCAGATGTCGAGAGCGCCAGAGCGAGACCGGCGGCGGCCGCGAGGGCGAAGACCGCGAATGCAGCGAGCTTGACTGTGCGAGGGGGCGCCAGGCCGCTCGCCACGAGCCGGGTCGGGCCGACGCGGGCCTCGTCGGTTCCCCGGACGCCGTCCGAGTAGTCGTTGGCGAGATTGGTGCCGACCTGCAGCGCGAGCGAGACGACGAGGGCGAGCGCGGTGTGCCACCAGACGACGCGGCCCGTCGCATGGGCCACCGCGGCCCCCACGGCGACCGGCACTACCGCGGCGGGCAGCGTGCGAGGCCGGGTGGCCTGCAGCCAGTCGCCGAGGCTCGCTGCAGGCAACCGGCTGCCCGCCGTCGGCACGCCCGCGGTCATGGCCGGCGCGGGAAGCGCGAGAAGTCCGGTGCTCGCTTCTCCACGTACGCGTCCCGCCCCTCCTGGGCCTCCTCGGTCATGTAGAAGAGCATCGTCGCGTCCCCGGCGAGCTGCTGCACGCCCGCGAGGCCCTCCTCCGCGGCGTGGAAGCCCGCCTTCATCATCCGAAGCGCCAGCGGCGAGAGCGCGAGCATCTCGCGGCACCACTTGACCGTCTCGGCCTCGAGCTCGGCAACTGGCACGACCACGTTGACGAGTCCCATCTCATAGGCGCGCGCCGCGTCGTACTGGCGGCAGAGAAACCAGATCTCCTTGGCGCGCTTCTCCCCGATGGTCCGGGCGAGCAGCCCGGCGCCGTAGCCGGCGTCGAAGCTGCCGACCCGGGGTCCCGTCTGTCCGAAGCGGGCGTTGTCGGCGGCGATCGTGAGGTCGCAGACGAGATGCAGCACGTGGCCGCCACCGATCGCGTAGCCGGCGACCATCGCGACGACTGGCTTCGGCAGGCGCCGGATCTGGATCTGTAGATCGAGGACGTTGAGCCGGCCGATGCCCTTCCGGGCGATGTCATCGTCGCCGATATAGCCGTCATCGCCGCGAATGCGCTGGTCGCCGCCCGAGCAGAAGGCCAGGTCGCCCTGGCCCGTGAGGACCACGACGCCGACGTCGGGGTCGTCGCGGGCCTCCGTGAAGGCCGCCGAGAGCTCGGTCAACGTCTGTGGGCGGAAGGCGTTGCGCACCTCGGGCCTGCAGATGGTGATCTTCGCGATCCCCTCCGCAGTCTCGTACGAGATGTCCCGAAAGTCGCCGCTCGCCCGCCAGGCCGGCAACGCGGCCAGGGAGTCGGTCATCGCTCTGGCATTCCTTCCCGATCCGATATCGCAGTCCGTCCCCCGGAGCCGTTTCTCGCGGCGCGAGGGCGTCCCTTCACGGACCCACCCGACACGGCGCACGGTCCGCCCCGGTCGCCGGCGAAAGGGAGGCCGTGAGGACGGCCGTTAGGCTACCCGCCGTGCCTCGGCTCGTCGCCATCGACCTTCCCGGCGGACCGGCGTTCCTCGAAGCCCTGCGGCGGGTGCTCGACGCCGGCGACGCCGCGCTCCCGATCGACCAGCGCCTCCCGTCGGTCCAGCGCGAGCGGCTCGTCGCCGCGTTGCGGCCGTCGGCAGTGATCGACGCGAGCGGAGACGAGCAGGAACTGGCCGGCGGCCTCGAGGTCGAGCCGGGCGATGCGCTCGTGGTCGCCACGTCCGGCACCACGGGCGCGCCGAAGGGGGTCGTGCTCACGCGCGCCTCCGTCGAGGCCTCGGCGTGGGCGACGAGCGCGCGGCTCGAGGTCGACCCCTCGAGGGATCGGTGGTGCTGCTGCTTGCCGCTGGCCCACGTCGGCGGCCTGTCGGTGCTGACTCGCTCCATAGTCACGGGAACGCCCGTCGAGGTCCTTCCCCGCTTCGACGCCGAAGCGGTCCTCGCGGCAGCGCGTGAGCGTGGAGCCACGCTGGTGTCCCTCGTCCCGACGACGTTGCGACGCCTCGGGGACGACGGCGCGGCGTCCTACCGCTGCGTCGTCCTCGGAGGCTCCGCTCCCCCCGAGCGCCTGGCTTCCAACGTCGTTGCTACCTACGGCATGACCGAGACGGGCAGCGGTGTCGTCTACGACGGTGTGCCGCTCGAGGGCGTGGAGGTACGTCTCGGGCCGCACGACGAGATCGAGCTGCGTGGGCCCATGCTGCTGCGCGCCTATCGCGACGGCACCGACCCGAAAGGGCCCGGCGGCTGGCTCGCGACCGGCGACGCCGGCGCGATCGGCGCGGACGGGACGCTCTCGCTGTACGGGCGCATCGGCGATCTCGTCGTGTCCGGCGGCGAGAACGTCTGGCCCGAGCAGGTCGAACAGGTGCTGAGCCACCACCGCGCCGTCGCAGAGGTGGGCGTCGCGGGAATCGCCGATCCCGAGTGGGGCGAACGCGTCGTCGCCTACGTGGTTCCGGCGCCTGACGTGCCGCCTCCGTCGCTCGACGAGCTCCGCGAGCTCGCCCTCGGCGAGCTCGGGCCGTGGTCCGCGCCGCGCGAGCTCGTGCTCGTCGGCGACCTGCCGCGCACCTCTATCGGCAAGCTCCGACGCAATGTCCTCGCGCAGCTCGCCCGATCGGGCAGGATCGTGCCATGAACAAGCTCGCGGGGGAGACCAGCCCCTACCTCCGCCAGCACAGGGACAACCCGGTCGACTGGTTCCCCTGGGGCGAGGAGGCGCTCGCGCTCGCTGGCGAGCTCGAGCGGCCGCTGTTCGTCTCGATCGGCTACTCGTCGTGTCACTGGTGCCACGTGATGGCACACGAGTCGTTCGAGGACGAAGAGACCGCGCGCTACCTCAACGCCCACTTCGTGTCGGTGAAGGTGGACCGCGAGGAGCGTCCGGACGTCGATGCGATCTACATGGAGGCGGTGCAGGCGCTCAGCGACGGGAGGGGTGGCTGGCCGCTCTCGGTCTTTACGACCCCCGACGGCAGGCCGTTCTTCGGCGGCACGTACTTCCCCGACGAGAGCCGGCACGGATCTCCGTCGTTCCGGTCGGTGCTGGAAGCCGTTGCCGGCGCCTGGGCGGCGCGACGACACGAGCTCGTCGCCCAGGCGGACGAGCTGACCGGGACCGTGGCATCGCGCCTCGCGCCACCGCCCACCGGCGACGCTCCGCCGGCGACGCGGCTGCTCGACGACGCGCTCCAGCGCGTGTCCGCCCTCTACGATCCGAAGCACGGCGGAATCGGCCGAGCACCGAAGTTCCCCCAGGCGCCGATCCTCGAGCTGCTGCTTCGTGCCCACCTCGCCGGCCGCTCCGGCGCGTTCGACATGGCCTCCGAGACGCTCGCCGCCATGGCCGCCGGCGGCATCTACGACCATCTCGGCGGGGGCTTCGCGCGGTACGCGACGGACAGGGCTTGGCAGGTCCCCCACTTCGAGAAGATGCTCTACGACCAGGCCATGCTCGCCCGTGTCTACCTCCACGCCTGGCAGATCTCGGGCGACCCCGAGCTGCGACAGGTCCTCGACGAGACACTCGGCTACGTGCTGCGGGACCTGCGTGACCCCGCAGGGGGCGTTCGCTCGTCCGAGGACGCGGACTCCGACGGGGGTGAAGGCCTCTTCTACACCTGGACGCCGGCCGAGCTCGAGGAGGTCCTCGGCAGGGAAGACGCCGCGATCGCAGCCGCCTGGTACAGCGTGACCGCGGACGGCAACTTCGAGGGCGGGCGGTCGATCCTGCACCGGGAGCCCCGGCGCGCCCTACGGCGACCGGACGAGATCGAGCGCATCCGGGCGAGGCTGTCGGCGGCCCGCGCCTCACGGACGCGGCCTGCCGTCGACGACAAGGTGCTCACCGAGTGGAACGCGATGATCGCCGCCGTGCTCGCCGAGGCCGGCGCGGCGACCGCCACGGACGCGTGGACCGTTGCGGCCGTAGAGATCGCAGAGTTCCTCCTCGCATCGCTCCGGCGGCCCGACGGGCGGTGGATGCGGTCATGGAAGGACGGGCGGGCGGGCAATCTCGCGGTCGCCGCCGACTACGCCTGGCTCGTCGAGTGCTTCACCCGCCTCGGTGAGGGCACGGGCGAGGCGCGCTGGACCGATCACGCCAGCGTGGTCGCGCACGACCTCGTCGAGCTCTTCTCCGCCCGCGACGGCGGTTGGTACACCACCGGAAGCGACGCCGAGCGGCTCGTCGTGCGACCGCGCGACACCTACGACGGCGTCACGCCCGCGGCGGGCTCGGTCGCCGCCGTGGCGCTCGCCCGCCTCGGCGCGCTCACCGGCGACGAGGGTCTCGTCGATCGCGCCGCAGCGAGCGTGGCCGCCGCCGGCGAGGCGCTTGCCACCTCGCCGCTCGCCTTCCCGCACCTCGTCTCGGCTGCGCTGCTGCTCGACACCGGCGCCGTGGAGGTCGTGGTCGGCTCCGGCGCCGACCATCGACTCGTCGCCGCGGTGCAGGAAAGGCTGCTCCCCGAGGTGGTGCTGGCCTGGGGACAGCCCACGACGAGCCCGCTGTGGGAGGGACGGCGCGCGCATGACGAGACGCATGGCTTCGTCTGTCGGGCCGGCGTATGCCTCGCACCGGTGAGCGACCCCGAGGCCCTGCTCGAGGCGGTCGACGCGGCTCGACGCGGGGCAGGACCCATGCGGTCGGCACCCCCGCTCGGCGCCTGGGGACTGGAATCTGGCGGAGCCGACGGCGCGCCCTCGAACGTGGAGACCTGACATGGCGAGCACCCCGCGGCTGCGTCCGCCCCGCAAGATCCGCCCCGGTGCCTCCGGCGAGCGCCGTCCCGGCTCGAGGATCAGCTGCGCCGTGCTCTCGGCCGGTCCCGAGGAGTGGGTGGCAGTGGACCTCGACTCCGGCGCCTTCGTGAGGACACGGCCGGCGAGCGAGGGCACCCTCGTCCCGAAAGGCGAGTGGGCGATGTTCGATGTCGCAGTCGTCGAGCTCGGCATCGACGACGAGCCCCCGGACCCGAGCCGGCCGGAGGCCGTCGCGATCTCGTCCGCGCCGGAGCGGGCCGGACGGCTGAGCCGCCGCGCCGCACGGCGCATGCTGCACCGGCTCGTCGCACCGGAGCAGACGCGGCTGCCCATCCTCGGGACGAGGGGTCCGTCGATCGCCTACGTCGACCTCGACGTCGCCTCGCCGTCACTCGTACTCATCACGACCTCGCCGAAGAGCCTGCGGTGCTACGTGCGCGAGACGGGCGACGTCTCCTGCTCGTTCGAGTGGGCGGGCACGACCCAAGCACTGCCGCTGCTCGATGAGCAGGCCAGGGAACTGGTGCTCGAATCCTCGCCGCGACCTGTCGAGCCCGCAGCGCTCGCCTCGGCCGTCGGGGGCGTCCCCGGCTACCTTCTCGTCGGCCTTGCCGCTGTACGCGGCGGGCACGCGCCGAAAGCGGTGCTGTCGATCCTCGCGAAACGGCCGGCTAAGCGCTAGCCGGGCAGCGAGGCTGCAGCGAGGTCCTCGGCCATCGCCCAGCCAAATGCCACCAGGCAGTCTCGACGGGCGCCCTCGATCGGCTCGAACAGCTCGGCGAGCGCGTCCGACTCGGTCGGTGACTTGCGCGGCGCGTAGTCGAGCATCCCGCTCGGGCTACCGTCGCCGCGCACGACGAACACGCGGTCGTCGAGCTGGCCTTCGGCGCCGAAGCGCTTGGCGAGGCGCCGACCCCAGGCGCGCTCTTCGCCGCTGGCCTTGTGACCCGGGCGCGGCACGACGTCGGTGAGGCCGCCGTAGGCGCGAAATGCGGCCGGGTCCTCCATGCGCGTCCCCACGAGCACGTCCTCGTCGGGGAAGGCGAGGAGCGCCCTTCGATAGAGGTCCCGCATGACGGCCCTCAGCGCCGGCTCGGCCATGGTCGTGCGCACGAACGAGGCGACCCCGACGAGGAGGCTCGGTGTTCCTCCGATGCGCTCGAGCGTGCTGAACGCGAACCCGCGGAGCTTCTCCTCTTCGCGTGCGTGGGTGACAAGGACCCACTCTTCGCGCTGCTTCGACAGCAGCCCGACCTCGTAGCCGGACGAGCCGTCGGCACACATGTCCGCCATCTCCGCCAGCTCAGAGTCGCTGAGCGCCGTGCAGTCTTTGGTTGCGACGTCGATCACGTTTGCAATGACCCCTTGCGTGCTCAATTATCCTGCCGAACGCTTCCCCGGCCCCGGGAGAGCGTGGCCGATCCGCGCCATCCGCCCACGGATTGTCGAGGCCCGCGTGAGCGACACGCAGGCAGTTCAACACTCCCGGCGACGCGGGACCGGACCCCAGTGTACGGGACGGCTCGCCACCCCTGCCAAGCACCTTGTCAGGCACGTCGCCGAGGGCGGCGCGACTCGCCACGACAGCGGTGGCGATCGGCGTCCCCCTCAGCCTACCGCGTGGGCTCCGAGCAGCTCTTTGAGCGCGCCGACGAAGCCGCTGCGCGGGTCGACGTTGAACTCGGCCGGGAGCCGGAGGACCTTCGTCCCGAGCCGGACGTGTACCGGGACCGAGCCCGGATGGTCGACGACGAGCTCGCGCAGGCGGCGCACGGTCGACTCCGTGAGCGAGTTCAACGGCACGCTCACCTCGATGGGCACCGTCGACGCGTCCGGCACGAGGTCGGGGCGGCGCACCTCGGAGCAGAGCAGCTTCGGCTGGTCGTCACGCTGGTCGATGCGGCCCCGTAGGAGCACCACGGCGTCCTCCTCGAGCCGCCCCCCGTACTCCTGCATCGCCTTCGGGAAGACGAACACCTCGATGGCTGCCTCGAGGTCCTCCAGGACGAACGTCGCCATGAGCTCGCCCTTCTTCGTGTACCTCCGGGACAGGCCGGTCACGACCCCACCGACGAGGCGCATGCCTCCCTGGTCGCCGGGGGCGGCGCCGACGTCGGCGGTCCCGATCACCTGGTCGAGCAGCTCGCGGATCGTTCCCTCGGTGATCCGCCGCAGGGCGGCCTCGACTCCGAGCAGCGGGTGGTCGCTCACGTAGAGACCGAGCATCTCCTTCTCGTGCACGAGGCGCTCGGATTTGTCGAACTCGAGGTCGGGGATCGGGACACGCGCCTCCGCGAACGCGCCGCCCGTGGCCTCGGTCGGGGCCGGCTCGAGCATCGAGAACAGCGTCGATATCCCGAGCTCCTCCTCCCGCCGTCGCACGAGGACCCGGTCGATGATCTCCTCGAACACCAGGCAGAGGCCCTTGCGCGGGTGGCCGAGGGAGTCGAAGGCTCCGGCCTTTACGAGCGACTCCACCGACCTCTTGTTGAGCACCGACGGGTCGACCCGGCAGCAGAAATCGTGGAAGTCGACGAACGGCCCGCCCGCCTCCCGCTCGGCGACGATGAGCGACACGAGGCCCTCGCCGACGTTGCGCACGGCCGAGAGACCGAAGGGCACGGAGCCGAGCCCCGCTTCCTCCGGGCCGCTGCGGCGGGCGGTGAAGTTGGACATCGAGACGTTGACGTCGGGGACGTGCACCTCGATGCCGAGGGTGCGGCATTCGGAGAGGTAGACGGCCGTCTTGTCCTTGTCGTCCTTGACCGAGGAGAGCAGCGCCGCCAGGTACTCGACGGGATGGTTGGCCTTCAACCAGGCCGTCTGGTAGGCGACGAGTCCGTAGCCGTAGGAGTGGGACTTGTTGAAGGCGTAGTCGGCGAAGGGCTCGATGATGTCGAACAGTTGGGTACCGAGGGCTGCCCCGAAGCCTTGGTCTGCGCAGCCCTTCACGAACTTCTCCCGCTCGGCGGCGATGAGCGCCCGGATCTTCTTCCCGCAGTTGTGGACGAGGAAATCCTCGGCCAGCGCATAGGGACGCTCCGGGTCGGCCATCTCGAAGTCGAAGCACGGAAGCTCGCCCACATACTCGACGGACAGGACCGTGTCCCAGACGAGGTCGCCGGTGCGCAGGTCCTCGAGCCTCTCCGAGTAGAGCAACCCGTTGAGCGTGTCCCGGTGCAGCAGGCGCGACGAGGTGTGCCCGGCGCCGTCGACGCCGAGCCGGCGCTTGGACCGGCCCGTGACGTCGACTCGACGCGCCAGCTCCGATGCCAGGAATGCTGCGGGGATCCCAATGTTGGTGGCGCTCGACGCCTCGCCCCACTCCATCAGCCATCGGCCAACCTTGGCCGCCTTGACCGTGGTGAGGTGGGTCGACACGAGCCGGGCGAACGCTTTCGCCTGTCCTTTGTCGGCGATGGAGAGGGTGTAATGCTCGCCGTGGCCCTTGATCGTCCGGCGGTGGAGGTTGGCGAGGATCCCGCACCGCAGGAGCATCCGCTTCAGCCCGAGGCACACCTCCCGGCTCTTCGAGCCGAAGTGGGCACCACTGCGATCTGCCCAGCCGTCGGCACAGAAATACAGGCCGAGGAAGCGCTCCACCTTGGCCAGAGGAGCGTTGATCAGCCGCAACGGGATGGTCTTGTCCGCCGAGAGACCGAGCCGGCCGAGGAAAGGACGCAGCGAGAGGAGCTCGTCCCGAGTCAGGGCGACCCGGGTTACGCCATTGACGTCGGCTACACGCGAATTGGGGTAGCCGAACAGTTCGGCGAAAGCTGAAAGGAACGCCGCGACGAGCTCAGGATCGGTATTGCAGAAATAGGGATTCCGAGGCGGCCCCTTGACCACGTCGGGCATGTATCCCTCCGAGATAAGCAGCGCGGCAAGCTCGACTTCGGCACGACTCACCTTGCTGCCGCCGTCGGTGGCCGTACGAGCGGCCACGCCGACCAAGTCGCCTCGAGCGATGTCGCGGAGAGCGGTCCAGCGGTCCTCCACCAGGAAGCGGTGATCCTCTGTCGCTTGGATGGTGTAACCCGTCGAGGTCGTGAGCCGGTAGACGGGCTTGATCCCGACGGGCCACACGTCTGCCACCTCGGCGAAGCGGGCCGTGGCACTCGTCGTATCGACGGTCTGGACGCGCCGATTGGCGAGGTCCATGACCCGCTCGATCGGCACGTAGCCTCGCGACTCGGACAGCAGCAGCGTCCCGGCGGGCAGGCAGGCCTTACGAAGGTTGTCCGCCTCCTCGAGGCTGTAGCCGGCGAAGCGCTGGGCAACGCGCATCACCGACTCCTGGTAGATCATCAGTCCGTAGGTTTCGCTCAGGATCGGCTCGAGCTCGGGGTGCAGGTACGTGACCGGCTTGCGCCCGTTCTTGCGGTCCGCGTAGTCCCGGTGCATGTTGGCCGCCATCGGCCCAGGCCGGTACAGGGCGACGAGCGCGGCCACGTCGTCGAAGCTCGTCGGCGCCAGAGATCTCATGAGCGACCGCATTGGTCCGCCCTCGAGCTGGAAGACCCCGATGGAGTCCCCGCTGCGGAGCATCTCGAAGGTCTTCTCGTCGTCGAGGGGGATGGTGTCGATGTCGGGGCGCACCCCGCTCTGCTCCTCGATGAGGTCGAGCGCTCGCTCGATCACCGAGAGATTGCGCAGGCCGAGGAAGTCCATCTTCAGCAGGCCGAGCTCCTCGACCCCGTGCATCTCGTACTGGGTGACGATCGGCGCATCGGCCGGGTTCGACCCCGGCTCGGGCTTGCGCTGGATGGGGAGGTACTCCGTCAACGGCTCGTGGGTGATGACGACCGCCGCGGCATGGATGCCGTCCTGACGCCTCAGCCCCTCGAGGCCACGCGCGACGTCGATGACGCGACGCGCCTCGGGGTCAGCCGCGTACATATCGCGCAGCGTGGCCGCGGCGTGATAGCCGTCGTCGAAGCCCTCGACCCGGTCCAGGCAGGCGCTCAGAGGCGTGTCGCGGCCCATGATCAGTGGGGGCATGGCCTTCGCGACGCGATCGCCGAGGGCGTAGGGGTAGCCGAGGACCCGGGCGGCGTCGCGCACGGCGGCGCGGGCCTTGATCGTCGAGAACGTCACGATCTGCGCGACGCGGTCCCAGCCGTAGCGCTCCGAGGCGTAACGGATCATCTCGCCGCGATAGCGCTCGTCGAAGTCCATGTCGATGTCGGGCATCTGCTTGCGGCCCGGATTGAGGAAGCGCTCGAACAGCAGGTCGTAGCGGATGGGATCGAGGTCCACAATTCGCAGGCAGTACGCGACGCAGCAGCCGGCCGCCGAGCCGCGCCCCGGCCCGACTCGTATCCGCGCCGAGCGGGCATGCGCGATCAGGTCCCATACGACGAGGAAGTACGCCGAGAAGCCCATCGAAGAGATGACACCGAGCTCGTAGTCGAGGCGCTCCGACACCTCGCGCGGCAGCTGCGCGCCGTAACGCTCGTATGCCCCCTCGAACGTCAGATGGCGCAGGTAGGCGGTGGCCGACTCGTCGTAGGAGGACCCGCGGAACTCCTCCGGCACGGGGAACTCCGGCAGCGTCGGCTTGCCGAGCTCGATCTCGACGTTCGCCCGCTCCGCGATCCACAACGTGTTGTCGCACGCCTCCGGGAGCTCGGAGAAGAGCTGGCGCATCTCGTCCGCCGTCTTCAGGTAGTGCTCCTCGCCGTCGAACTTGAAGCGCTTGGGGTCGTCGATCGTCGCGCCGGTCTGCACGCACAGCAGGGCGTCGTGGGCGACGGCGTCCTCTCGCCGGCAGTAGTGGCTGTCATTGGTCGCGACGAGCGGTGCGCCGATGGCTCGTGCAATGTCCACGAGCTGGGGGTTCGTGCGGCGCTGGTCGGCGATGCCGTGATCTTGCAGCTCGACGAAGAGGTTGTCCCTACCGAAGATGTCCTGCAGACGGGCGGCGAGGCGCTTGGCGTCGTCGGGCTGCTCAGCGAGCAGCGCCTGCAGCACGACGCCACCGAGGCAGCCGGTCGTCGCGATGAGCCCGCGGTGGTGCGTCTCGAGCAGCTCCCAGTCGACGCGAGGCTTGTAGTAGTAGCCCTCGAGGTAAGCCGACGAGGAGAGCTGCATGAGGTTGCGGTAGCCCTCGCCCGTCTCGGCGAGCAGGGTCAGGTGGTAGTAGAGCTTCTCGCCCCGCTCGCCCTCGCCGCCGGTGTCGTCGACCCGCCCCCGTCGGACCGGCCTGTCGTGGCGCGAGCTCGCGGCCATGTAGGCCTCGGTCCCGATGATCGGCGTGATGCCCTGGGCCCGGCACTCCTTGTAGAAGTCGAGGACGCCGTACATGTTGCCGTGGTCCGTGATCGCGAGTGCAGGCTGACCGTCGGCGACCGCGGTGGCCACGACGTCCTTGATCCGCGCCGCGCCATCGAGCATCGAGTACTCGGTGTGCTGGTGGAGATGGGTGAACGACCTCGTCGTACCGGCACCTCGCCCGTCGGGGCGTGTCGCTCCAGGCCCACTCATCCACGTGCCTCCACAGCTGATCCACACCCTTTGTCCACTGGCTGTGGACGAACTACAGTGCTGTGATTCGTCCCCGGCCGAGGATAGCGCGACCCTGTCCGACCGTCCTTCGGACCGTGCCGGGCGTGTCGGCCCCGCCGTCTCGCTAGAGGTAGGGGCCCGGGCGGTCCTGCACTGCTTGGGTCGTGCCGGCCGGGAGGCTCTGACGGCGCATCTCCTCGAGCTGGGCGCGGGCGGCCATCTGTTGGGCGAACAGCGTCGCCTGGATGCCGTGGAAGAGGCCCTCGAGCCAGCCGACGAGCTGCGCCTGGGCGAGGCGGATCTCGGAGTCGCTCGGCTCGTCGGAGGAGAACGGCAGGGCGAGCCGGTCCAGCTCGCTCACGAGGTCGGGCGAGAGCCCGTCCGCGAGCTCACGGATCGAGCTCTCGTAGATCTCCTTCATCCGTTGGCGGCTCACGGGATCGAGGGGTGACTGGCGCACCTCCTCGAGCAGCTGCTTGATCATCGAGCCGACGCGCATCACCTTCGCCGGCTGTTCGACCGACTCACGAGAAGCCGCGCCGTCGCCGCTCTCGCGGTCGCCTTCGGCGAGACCTGTGCCGCTCGTTTCCCCGACGACGACTGCGGGCGGGTGCTCGTTCATGGGTTCGCTCATGGTGTCGATTCTTGCTGCTCGGACCGCTCGTTCGAAGCGCGCCGACAACCTGTTCGGCGACCACGGTGGCCAACGCGCTCGACTAGGTCGCTAGGACAACGTCGTCGGCTGACGGTGGGACGAACACGGGACTCCCTCGGCGTCCCGAGCGGGACGCCGAGGGAGGCGCGCGGCGGCTAGGGGGGAGCGCCGCTCAGGCGCGCGCGACGCGGCGGAGATCCTCTAGGGATAGCTCCGCCGTGACTTCCCCACCGCACTGGTCGCAGTGTGCGGTGTGGCGCCACGATCGGAGCAGCCGCGTGCCCGAGGAGTCGAGGAATACGACGAAAGCGTCGGAATCCGGATGCAACACCAGATGGTCGTACGGCCGCCACTGGGTCGCGACCGAGGAGACCACGCGCGGTCCCTTCAGCACCCGGCAGAACCGGTGCTCCACGGGATCGAAGAGCCACGTGCTGTGGCACGACTCGAGCACGACGAACTCGGGCGCGCCTACAGCCGCCTCGAGCAGGTGCGAGGCGGTCGGACGAGTCACGCTCGATCCGTGCCGAGCGCTCTCTGTCGGGAGGGTTCCAAACTCACGTACGTCCACGTAGATGATCATGCCCCCCGGCCTACGACGACCCGTGCACGGCCCGATTGCAGTCGCGTGAAGATCACGCCGAGTCCCACACGCTGCGCCTATCTCGCACTCAGCTTCCTCTCAGGGGACCGCCGCCGAGCAGGGCCTCGACGACGCGCGCCTCTATCCCTTCCAGGGCGAACGCCTCTACGACGTGCCCGCAGCGGTGAAGTTGCTCGGAGAGCTCGACGAGCTCGGCGGCAAAGTCGAGCGCCGCCGAGCGCGGCAGCGACCATCGATCCTGGGCGGCTCCGCGCAGCGCCGGAGCGGCGAGCGCGTCGGTCATCCGCGCCGTCGCGCGAGCCACCGCGGACCGAGCGTCGTGGCTCGGCGTAGACCGTCCGAAGCGCAGTCGCGCTCCGGAAACGACGCTCAATGCCGCGACGAGGCGTGCACCGTCCTCCGGCCGCAGCTCTGCCGCGTCCTCGAAGATGTCGGCACCACCGTTCTTCGGCACCTCACGAAGATGGCCCCACCCTCTACCGGGCCCGCTACCGACACGTGCCCGAGCTTGGCGCGCTGATCAGACGAGGGGCCACGGATAGGGACGTTCGTCGAGATCCGGTGCCGGGAAGCTGGGCGTCTCGAGCAGTTCCGTCGCCCGTCGCTCGAGGCCGGCGAGCTCCTCCTCGGCGAGCAGAGGCACGAGACGCTCAGGCATGGCGTAGCGCAGGGTCTCGCAGCCGGCGAGAACGGCGTCGGGGAGCCGCTCCCCGGCGAAGTCCCACATGACCGTGCGCAGCTTCGGCGCCGGATGGAAGCACAGTCCGTTGTCGATGCCCCACAGGTGGTCCTCGGCGTCGACGAGGACATGGCCGCCCTTGCGATCCGCGTTGTTGGCGAGCAGGTCGAAGGCGGCGAGCACGCGTAGCGCGTCGAGATAACGAGGCTTTTCGACGAGGGTGAAGTAATGCTGCTCGAAGTCCGCGTCGACGAAGCGCTGCAGTGAGCCCACACCGAAGGGCGCCTCGGCGCGCCACACGGTCTCGGGCACGACATCGAGGTCGAGCGCGCTCGACAGCTCGTACGCGGCGACCTCGCGCCGGAAGAGCCCGTCCGGGAAGTCCCAGAGGGGCCGCTCCCCTTCTCCGGGCTTGTAGATCGCGCGGCCCTCGCTGGCGGCGAGGCGCACCGTGACGAGCAGCGTGGCGTTCGAGCTCCACGGCATCCGGCCCTCGACCTCGACGTCGCCCGACTCGAGCAGCGACAGCCAGTCGGCGTGGCTGGGCGCGGGGCCCTCGCTCACGTCAGGGGCGGATGGTGACCGTTCGTCCTCGGGCACGCGTGGCCTCTCGGGTCGAGCGGGAAACCGCAGAGCGGGCACGGGGGCCGGCCCGCCTCTACGAGCTGGGTCCCGCGGATGGCGAGCGCCGCCGCCTGCTCGCGGGTCATCGACAGGCTCGCGTCGTCGCCGGACTCGTCCTCCTCGGCGACGAGCTCACCGGCAAGTATCACGACCCGGTCGGCAGTCGTGTCGTAGGAGACCGCGAGCTCCCCGACGGCGAACTCCGGCTCGTCGAAGGCATCGAGGTCCAGTCCGGCCTGCTGGAGCTCGCCGGGACGAGCAAGGTCCTGCAGGAGCCGACCGAGCAGCTCGGCGAGCGCCCCGACCTGCTGCTTCTCGACCTTGAGCGTGACGATCGAGCTCCCCTGGCGCGCCTGTAGGTAGAAGCTCCGGGCGCCAACGGCGCCGACCGTCCCGACGGTCACCTTGTCCGGGGCGTCGAACTCGTAGGAGGTGCTCACGCTGGCGCCGCCGGCCGATGCGCGCTCGCTCCCCGCCCTTTCGTCGGCGCTCCGTGGGAATTGGCGGAGATCCCGAGCGCCGAGAGCGCTCCGGTCGAGTTGACGGCGAGCACGGACGGGCCTGCTGTCGAGTACGCGACGACGCTCACCGAGCAGGTCGAGATGACCGTCCGTTGCACGAGGTCCAACGGCACGCCCATGGCGTCGCCCACGACGATCTTGATCGGATCGGCGTGCGAGACCGCCACGACGAGCTCTCCCGGATGGCGCGCGACGATGCGCTCGACCGTTGCCGCCATTCGCGCCTGCACCTCGACGAAGGACTCCCCGCCGGGAAAGCGAAACCCGGACGGGTGGTGCTGCACCGTCTCCCACTCGGGAAGCTTGCGGAGCTTGGCGAGCTCTGCACCTGTCCACTCGCCGAAGTCGCACTCGATCAGCCCACGCTCGACGACCACGTGGAGACCGAGATGGGCCGAGACGCCCTTAGCGGTCTCGCGAGCCCGCTCGAGGGGCGAGGAGTACACGGCGGCGACCGATCCGAGCACCGCGAGCCGACTGCCGGTCTGATCGGCCTCCTCCACGCCGCGCTCCGCGAGGTGCAAGCCCTTGGCCCGCCCGGGAAGGACCTTGCCAGTCGTCGGCGTCGTGCCGTGGCGGACGAAGCAGACGACCGTGGGTCGCGGTGCAGCAGGTGACCGGGGCGCCATGGGACCCAACGTAGCGTGGCGCCCGTGGAGGCAACGAACGGCGCGAGGCCGGGCAACCGGGACCGCAGCAGTGCCCTCGCGGACCTCGACGCCCGTGTCGAGTCGTGTCGTCGATGCCCGCGTCTCGTCGCTTGGCGGGAGGAGGTGGCCCGCGCGCCGCGGGCGTCCTTTGCCGGCGAGCCGTACTGGGCGCGACCGCTCCCCGGCTTCGGTGACCCCTGCGCGCGACTGCTCGTCGTGGGCTTGGCGCCGGCCGCGCACGGCGGCAACCGCACCGGGAGGATGTTCACCGGCGACCGGTCGGGCGACTTCCTCATCGCCGCGCTGCATCGGGCCGGCTTCGCGAACCAGCCGACGAGCACCGCCGCGGACGACGGCTTGGAGCTGTGGGACACCTACGTCACCGCTCCGGTGCGCTGTGCTCCCCCCGCCAACCGGCCGGAGCCCGACGAACGGAGCCGCTGCGCCCCGTATCTCGCCGAGGAGCTCGGACTGCTCGCCGACGTGCGGGTCGTCCTGGCGCTCGGCGCGTTCGCGCTCGACTCGTTGTGGTCCCAGCCAGCGATCCACGAGCGGGGCGCGCGAGCGGGGCGGGAGCGGAAGCCGCGTTTCTCCCACGGCGCCGAGGCGCAGCTGGCGCCGCTTCGCCCAGGGGGCACGCCTCGCACCCTCGTCTGCTCCTACCATCCGAGCCAGCGCAACGTCTTCACCGGCCTCCTCACCCCCGAGATGCTCGACGATCTGCTCGCGAGGATCCGGACCCTGCTCGGCTGAGCAGGCGATGACGGGCGGGGGAGCGCGAGGCTCGCCGTCGGGTCAGCCTCCGAGAACGGGAATGAGCTTGCGGCCGTCGGCCGGCCCACGCTTGCGGCTCACCCGCGAGAGCTTCTCGAGCAGGGGCAGGACGCCCGGGTCGTCGGTGACCGGCCGGGTCTCGACGGAGCCGTCGGCGATCATCGCTGAGAGCACCTCGGCGCCACGATCGGTGCGCACGAGCGTAAGCGTCCAGTCGGGAAACGCCCCGATCCCGCCCGTAGAGAGATCGGCGTGCTCGGCTGCGAAGTCCGGGCACTGCAGGCAGCCCTCACGGGTCCAGGCCCTCGCCTGCTTCAAGGGAATCTCGTGGTAGCCGCCGTCGCGGGTCCACACCTGGAAGACACCCTTGATGTTCATCTTCACCATGTCGGCGCGCGCGATCCCGTACTCCGCCTCGAACAGCTCCGGGAAGATGGCGTCGTCGAAGGTCTTCGAGCAGAGCAGTCCGATGGTGAGCTGGAACCGCCGGGCCACCTTGCCGGCCCGCCGGGCCGTCATCGCACCGGGGGCCGACGCTTGGCAGCCCATTCCGACGAGGCCGAGCCGCTCCGCCCCGCCGGTCGTCGCCTCTGAGTACGCGAGCGTGTTCGCCGAGTAGGTGTAGCGCGATCCGGCCGCGGCGAGGACCTCGGCCCGGGTGCGGGCGACGCCCGGGATCGCCTTCCAGCTCGTGCCGTCGCCCTCGAGGTAGGAGACGAGCGCTGCGTCGATGAGGTCGCGCTCGAGTGCCCAGATGAGGATCGCGGACACGAGCCCGCCGTCCTGGCCGGCGGCCAGCAGCTCGGGATCGGTCGCCCGTGCCAGCACCACCTCGCGGGCGATGCCGTAGACCTCGTCGGCCTCGCGAGGTCGCCCGAACATGTGCGTGTCGATCTCGGGCTCCCAGTCCCGAAAGCGCGGACACGCCCGTGTGCACAGCGTGCAGCCTCGCTGGCCGTGGGTGCAGTCCTGCGGGCCGCCGTCCTCGTCGACGTGGAAGGGCAGATAGTGGCCGTCCGCGTCGTCGTAGCCGAGCACGTCGTAGGGGCAGACGACGACACAGGCGGCGCATCCGGTACATGCCCCGCTCGTGACGACCTCGGTGAACAGCTCGGCCCACTGCGGCTTCTCGGGAGGCATCGGATGCTCAGCCCTGCACGAGGTCGAGGACCTTCGCAGCGTGGCCGTCGGCCCGCACGTTGTACCAGGCCTCCTCGATCCGCCCGTCGCTCGAGACGAGGAACGTCGACCGGATCACCCCGACGGACGTCCGCCCGTACATCGTCTTCTCGCCCCACGACCCGTAGCGCTCCATGACCGAGTGGTCGGAGTCGGTGAGCAGCCGCACCTCGAGCTCGTAGCGCTCGCGAAAGCGCCGATGCGCGGCAGCTCCGTCGGGGGATATTCCGACGACGTCGACACCCGCGTCGGCAAAGCCCTGGAGCCGGTCGTTGAACTGGCACGCCTCCTTGGTGCAGCCGGGCGTGTCGTCCGCCGGGTAGAAGTAGACGACGACCCGACGGCCCGTGAAATCTCCGAGCGAGACGGTCTCACCGTCCTGGTCGGGAAGGCTGAAGTCCGGGGCCTTGTCCCCTGCAACGAGCTTCGCCATTTGGTCCTCCTCGTGGCCGTGAGACCGCCCGTCGGGGCGGTGAGGCGAGGATACACACGCCGGCCGGAGCGCCCGGAGCCGACCCGGGCCGCTCGAGGACGGCGCCCCACCAGACTCGCGCGAATCGCCTGCTCCTATGGAGGTGGCAGACTCTTAGCAGTGACCACGCTCCCCTCCTTCGCTTCGCTCGGGGTCGACCGAAAGCTCGTCGACTCCCTCGAGGCGGCCGGCATATCGACACCGTTCCCCGTCCAGGCCCTGACCATCCCAGACGCGATCGGCGGGCGCGACGTCTGCGGCAAGGCCAAGACCGGCTCCGGCAAGACGCTCGCGTTCGGCCTTCCCATGCTCATGCGCACCCCGCGTGCCAAGCCGAGCCAGCCGCTGTCTCTCGTCCTCGTACCGACGAGGGAGCTGGCCGTCCAGGTGACCGAGGTGCTCGAACCGCTCGGCAAGGCCATCGAGCGCCGCGTCGGGGCCGTCTACGGCGGGGCGGACCTCGACAAGCAGGTCAGGCTTTTGGAGAAGGGGCTCGACGTCGTGATCGCGACGCCGGGACGGCTCATCGACCTCGCGGACCGAGGTGCGATCGACCTCTCGTGCATCACGACGCTCGTCGTCGACGAGGCCGACCGCATGGCTGACATGGGCTTCATGCCCCAGGTCGAGTGGCTCTTGCGCCACATGACCGCCGAGCGCCAGACGCTGCTCTTCTCGGCCACGCTCGACTCGGCGGTCGACATGCTCGTGAAGCGCTACCTGAGCGACCCGGTGTTCCACGAGATCCAGTCGAACCAGGTCACCGTCGACGAGATGGAGCACCGTTTCCTGAAGGTCCACCAGCTCGACAAGGCCAAGGTCACAGCCGCGATCGCGGGGGGCGCGGACAAGACGATCGTCTTCGTCCGGACCAAGCGTGGCGCCGACCGCCTCGTCGACGACCTGCGTGAGAACGGGGTCCACGCGGCTGCAATCCACGGAGATCTTCGCCAGGGTTTGCGAGAGCGCGGCCTGTCGGACTTTTCCGCGGGCAAGTTGACCACCCTCGTCGCCACCGACGTCGCCGCCCGAGGTCTCGACATCGACGGGGTCGACGTCGTCGTGCACTACGACCCGCCGGAGGACCACAAGGCGTATCTCCATCGATCCGGGCGGACCGCCCGCGCCGGCGAGAGCGGCATCGTCGTCACCCTCGTGCTCTGGGATCAAGAGCTCGCAGTAGAGCGCCTACAGAAGCGACTCGGCCTGCGCCTCGGGATGGTCGAAGTCTTCTCGAACGATCTCCGGCTGAAGGACCTCGCGAACTGGTCGACCGAGGACGGGAGCGGAGCGGAAGCGACCCGGTGACCGTCGACTCCTCGCCGGCAGCTCCTGGCGAGGATCGCGTCTACTGCCGGCAACTACTCGCCGGGCGCGATTTTGCCCGCGGGGACGAGTTCGCAGGCCAGATGGCGAACTTCGTGTACGCGCTCGGGGATCGCTCGACCGGCCAGGCCCTGCTCGTCGATCCCGCCTACGCGCCCCGCGAGCTCGTCGACCTCCTCGCGGCGGACGATATGCGCCTTGTCGGCGCGGTGCTCACGCACTACCACGCCGACCACGCCGGGGGCGCGATCTTCGGCCACGCGATCGCCGGCATCACGAGCCTGCTCGAGGAGGTCGACGTCCCCGTGCACGTCCAGCGGGACGAGGTGGAGTGGGTGATCGAGACGACGGGGCTCACGCCGAGCTCCTTGACTTCCCACGGGGCCGGGGACGTCGTCGAGGTCGGCGCAGTGGCGATAACCTTGCTGCACACACCGGGCCACACTCCGGGCAGTCAGTGCGTGCTCGTCGGTCGGCGCCTCGTGACCGGCGACACGCTCTTCATCGACGGCTGCGGCCGCACGGATCTGCCTGGCGGCGACGGTCTCGCGCTCTACGACAGCATCGTGAACACGATTGGCTCGCTGCCCGACACGACGGCGGTGCTCCCCGGTCACGACTACTCCCGGGTGGCGAGCGCCGAGCTCGGGACGCTCCGGAGCACCAATCCGGTGCTCGTCCCCCGAGCCGCTGCCTCGTGGATCGCCGCGTTCACGAGCTGACGCGGGCTCCGGTCGTTAGGATCGGCAGCGGGCAAGACAGCTGCCCGGTGCATGCAACCAGAAGCGACGTTCGCGTCTCACGCTGGGAGGTACCCGATGGCGTCATCGAGTGCAGGGCTCCACGAGCCGGAGGATCGTCTGTCGTCGGAGGCAATCGACCGGCACAGGGCGATCGTCTCGATCATGGAAGAGCTCGAGGCGGTCGATTGGTACGACCAGCGCGCGGCAGCCGCCGACGACCCCGAGCTGGCGGGGATCCTCGCGCACAATCGAGACGAGGAGAAGGAGCACGCCGCTATGACCCTCGAGTGGCTCCGGCGCCAGGACCCCGGTCTCAACGAGCAGCTCCGCAGGTACCTGTTCACGACGGCGCCCGTTCTCGAGGTGGAGGCGCAGGCGTCCGGGTCCGAGGGCGACTCCGGGGCGCAGGCAGTCGCAGCCGAGGGCGCGGGTTCGCTCGGGATCGGAAGCCTGAAGGAGGTCGCATCGTGAACCACCTCCTGCGCTCGCACGCCCCGATCACAACACGGGGCTGGGAGGTCCTCGATAGCGAGGCGCGCGGCCGCCTGCGCACCGGCCTCGCGGCCCGCAAGCTCGTCGACTTCTCAGGACCGCACGGCTTCGACCACTCCTCGCTCAATCTCGGGCGCGTCAGCGCCGCCATCGAGAGCCCCGTCGAGGGGGTGGAGGCGAAGGTCCGCCAAGTGCTGCCGCTCGCAGAGATTCGCGTGCCCTTCGCCGTGTCCAGATCGGCACTGCTCGACGTCGAGCGCGGCGCTCCGGAGATCGAGCTGGAGCATCTGGACCGTGCCGCCCGCCAGGTGGCTCTCATCGAGAACGTCGCCGTACTGCACGGGTGGGAGGCAGCCGGGATCATCGGGACGACGGAGGCCTCGGTGCACGAGAGCGTGACGCTCGGCGACAGCTACGCGGCCTATCCCGCCGTCGTGGCACATGCCACCGAGGTACTGCGCATCGCGGGGATCGACGGCCCGTACGGGCTCGCTCTCGGACCGGAGGCGTACACCGGCGTCGTCGAGACCTCCGAGCGCGGAGGACACTTGCTCCTCGACCATCTGCGCACGATCCTCGGCGGCCCGGTGGTCTGGGCTCCAGGTGTGCGCGGCGGCGTCGTGCTCAGCTTGCGCGGCGGGGACTTCCTGCTCGTATGCGGCGAGGACCTCTCCATCGGCTACGACCACCACGACAACGACTCCGTCTCGCTTTACCTCGAGGAGACGTTCACCTTCCAGGTCGCCTCGCCCGACGCCGTGGTCGCGCTAACCCCCTGATCGCTCGGCGCGAGCAATGGCGTCGCTTGCGAGTGCCGTGCGGCTGTGACCGCCCGCATGCCCTCGGCAAGCTCAAGAGGGCGGCTTCGCAAACCGCTGCCAGAACGGCGCTGTAGCAGTTCGTCGAGACGAAGCGGCACCCATTTGCGGCAATTCTGACGCTCAGCTTTGCCGGGCCGGGCACGGGTCGCTCCGCTTGGTAGAACAGGCAGATGGGCGAGATCGCATGCGTCGGGGGCACGCACACGACGACGAGGCAGCCTGTCGGCGCGGTCGATCGGCGCGCCGGTGCCTGACGTGCGCACCGTGGCTACCTGGGAGCTGCGTGCCGAGTTCGCTCGGCGCCTCTCCTCGTTATATGGCCACGAGGTGCCGGCCTACAACCTGCTCGTCGAGGTGTGCCACGAAGTCAACGCCGAGGTACTCGCCCGCGAGGGCGCTGCTGCGGAGCGCCTCGGCTCGATCGGGCGGGTGACCGCCGAGCGCCACGGCGCCATCCGGGTCGGCAGCGCTGTCGAGCTCCGCCAGGTCGCGAGGATCTTCGGCGCGCTCGGCATGTTCCCGACCGGCTTCTACGACCTGCGCGACGCCTACCCGAACCCGATCCCGGTCGTCTCGACCGCGTTCCGCCCGACCGAGAGCGCCGAGCTCGCCCGCAACCCCTTTCGGGTGTTCACCTCGCTGCTCGTCGTCGACGACCGGCGATTCTTCGACGCGTCCCTCGAGAAGCGGCTCACGAGCTTCATCGGGCACCGCGAGCTGTTCCCGCCCGAGCTCCTCGCGCTCGCGGATCGAGCCCGGGACGGCGGTCTAGCGGGCGAGCAGGCCGAGCGTTTCCTCGATCTCGCCACCGGCGCGTTCGCGCTGTCGAGCTCGCCGGTGGAGCGCGCCTGGTACGCGGAGCTGGAAGCGATATCCGCAGTCGCCGCCGATATCGGTGGCATCACGACGACCCATGTGAACCACCTGACGCCGCGTGTGCTCGACATCGACGCGCTGTACGCGCGCATGGGCGCGCGTGGCATCGCAATGATCGACGAGATCCAAGGGCCGCCAGCCTGGGCCGGGCCGAGCGTGCTGTTGCGTCAGACGTCGTTCAAGGCCCTGGCGGAGCAGCGGATGTTCCGGGAGCCCGATGGCAACGTCTCGCCGGGTGAGCTACGCGTCCGCTTCGGAGAGGTCGAGGCCCGCGGCGTCGCGCTCACCGCCGCGGGTCGCGAGCGCTACGACGCGCTGACGGCCGAGACCGACAGACTCTTCGCGGCTGGCACAGGCGCGAGCCGCCAGGAGATCGGCGCAGAGGTCTGGGCGCGCGGCTTCCCGAGCGACGAGGTGTCGCTCGCCCGCCAGGACCTCGCCTACTTCGCCTTCCGGGTCGATCCAGATCGCCGGCGGGACGGCTCGGCTCCGCCGATTGATCTCGCCGGCCTTCTCGACGGGGAATGGGTGTTCGCCGAACCGATCGTCTACGAGGACTTCCTCCCACGCTCGGCTGCCGGGATCTTCTCCTCGAACCTGACGGGACCGAGCAGTCTCTCCTCGACCGAGCAGGGCCAAGAGCGAGACGTGACCTGGCTCGCCGAGATGCTTGAGACCGATATCAGCGCTCCAGAGGAGCTATACGGCGCGGAGCGCGCCCGTTCGCTCGCGCTCGTGGCGGATCGGCTCGGAATCTCGGCACCGGTCGGCTGACACAACGACCGCTGTCCTCGCGCTGCCCATCCTTCGCGTGCCGATCGCTCGCTCACGCCCCGAGTGGAACCTCTTCTTTCTGACACTCCGGCGACGGCGAGTACGCGGATCGGCACCCGCCGCTGCGGTCTTGCAAATGACCCCGATGTCCGGGCGCTAGCCTTCGTTTCGCGGTTTCGCCGGGTTGACCCCCGGGTTTGTCCTATGCGTCCGCTCCGTTCACATAGTCCGCTCCCGTAGCTCAGGGGATAGAGCAGTGGTTTCCTAAACCGCGTGTCGCAGGTTCGAATCCTGCCGGGGGCACCAGATAAGAAAGTCCTGGTAGACATGCTAAACCGGCTAGTCTGAGAGGGCTTTCGTTGCGTAGTTGCCCATGGCTTGCCCATGGCTTGCCCATGGCTTGCCCATGGGGCCTCACCCTATCTATCGGTCTCAGCATTTCTCGGTCTCAGCTGTGAACACTCGAAGCACCACGCCGGCGGTATGTGACCGTGATTCGCTGGGCGCGAAATTCGCGCTCACCTCCTCAAAGTGGAGCTGACGCAAGCCTTTCGCGTTCGGCCTTCACTCCCTTGCTCGAACACCGCGCTGGAATCCAAGGGGAGGGCATCCCGCTCGTCCTTCTTGGATTTGGTGTCGGGGGCGCGATCACGAACTTCCTCGCCGGCGTGACCGTGCGGCGGTTCCTTCGCGCGACCTTTGTGGGTCGATTGAGCCGACGGTTGCATGATCGGGAAGAACATGAAGCGAAGGAGCCGGTCCGTCGTGGATCCGAGTTCCAAGTCCTGGTCAGCGGCGAGGTTCGGAATCCCGCTCCCTCGGCGCTGTTGGCACCGCAATAATGGGGCTCTGTCATGACGATGTTCGAGTACGACTCCCGGCCAGTCACACCTCAGGTGGTTCTGATCGGGACCCGGGCCTCGCCTGTCGCGTATGCCGTCCGAGACTTCTTGACCCGAAACGGGCGTCCATACGAGTGGATCGACGTCGACGACGTCAGGGCTAGGTCGATCATCGCCGAGGTCGGCGACGATCGGAGCCTCCTTCCGATTTGCGTCCTTCCCGACGGGGCCCGCCTGGCGCCCGCCTCGGTCGAGCAGGTCGCCTTTGGCCTTGGCATGCTCGCCCCCCCGCTGCAGAGTGCCTACGACCTCGCGATCGTCGGAGCCGGGCCGGCCGGGCTCGCTGCTGCCGTCTACGGCAGTTCGGAGGGCTTGGCCACGATCGCTGTGGAAGCTGTCGCCCCAGGTGGTCAGGCCGGGACGACATCGATGATTGAGAACTATCTCGGTTTCCCGACCGGGGTCAGTGGAAACGAGCTCGCAACGAGAGCCGTCCTTCAGGCGCGCCGTTTCGGGACCGAGATCTTGGTTGCTCGTCACCTTGCGAGAGCTTCGTATGAGGGGCACGACCTCAAGCTTGAGCTCTCGGATTCATGCGAGTTCACGGCTCGCGCGGTGCTGCTGGCGACCGGCGTCGAGTGGCGACGGCTCAACGTCGAGGGGATCGACGATCTCCTTGGCACGAACATCTTTTATGGAGCCGGGCCGAGCGAAGCCGCGAGCTGTGGCAACGCTCGGGTGGCCATCGTTGGCGGTGGGAACTCTGCCGGTCAAGCCGCAGTTCGCTTCTCGAAGTACGCGGCGCGCGTGACCTTGCTGGTCCGCGCCGAGAGCCTCGCCGCGTCGATGTCGCAGTACTTGCTCGACCGGATAACACACACGGAGAACATCGACGTACGAACCTGCACCGAGATCGTTGGGCTCGAGGGCGACGGTCAGTTGCGTCGGCTGGTTCTCTCGCGAACTGGTACGCGCGATCTCGAACGTTTAGATACCGACGCGTTGTTCATCTGCATCGGAGGAACGCCGCGCTCCGCCGACGCGGTCGGGGTCGGCGCGATTACCGATGCCGGCGGCTATGTGGTCACGGGTTACGAGCTGGTGGAGGGAAACGTTCCTCCGAAAGGATGGACTCTGCAGCGCCCGCCCTTGCCACTCGAGACCAATCTGCCCGGGATCTTCGCGGCCGGAGACGTTCGCCACGGCTCGATCAAACGCTGTGCTGCCGCAATTGGCGAGGGTGCGATGGCCGTGGCGTTTGTCCATCGCCGCTTAGAAGAGCTCGACGGTGGCTGACCTCTCAGGACAATCACTCGTCCATCTTCCCGAGGAGTTCAGCCGTCTTGCGACAGTCGAGCAACTCAGCGCGACCGTCGCTGCCCTCGAGGGCAACGGCATTGTCTGTATCGTTGCCGAGGACGGAGAGGAAGCTCGTCGTCTTGTTGCAGCTCAACTTGTCGAGGGAGCAGAGGTGTTCAACAACACCTCGCGCACACTTGAGAGCATCGGCGTCGCCGAGGACATCGAGCAATCGGGGCGGTATCAGCCACTTCGCCTGCGTTTGTATCAGATGGACCGGGAGATGCAGGAACATGAGATGCGCGTCCTTGCCTCATCGCCCGACTATGTCGTTGGGAGCGTGCACGCGGTGACACTCGACGGGTCGCTCCTGATCGCATCGGCGAGCGGAAGCCAGCTTGGTCCGATGGTCTCTGGTGCAGGGCATGTAGTTCTCGTCATCGGATCGCAGAAGATCGTTGCCGACATCGACACGGGCCTTCGGCGCATTTACGAGTACTGCCTTCCACTCGAGGACGATCGAGCGCGCCGCGCTTACGGCATGCCGAGCGCCGTAAACAACATCTTGATCATCAATCGTGTGGTACAACCTGGCCGAGTCACGGCGATCCTTGTTCGCGAATGCCTTGGATTCTGAGGGTCATGCCCCATTATTCCGAGGACGCGAGTGGAACTGGGCGAGGTGGACCTGTCTCGTTTCCAGACTGGACCACGGACAAATCGACAGGATCAATGCGCCAACGAGGTTCAAACAGCTGAGAGATCCGCACCTACCAAGGGGTCTATCCCGAGACCGCGGTCGAGTGGTTCGCCTTGGCCCTGAGCCTCAACGTCAGCACCTCGAAGGGTCGGAGCGCCAGCGCGACGCGATTGCCCGATGCCACCTCGAGATCGTGCATCGGTCGCTCTAGGAGATCGGTGGCCGACGCCGAGGCGAGCGGGAAGCTCGTCGCCAGCGTCAACCTCGCCCGGCCGCCCAGTGCCTCGTAGCAACGTACGACGACGTCACCCGAGCGGTCGTCCGCGAGCTTGACCGCCTCGACGACGACTGCCGGGTTGTCGAGGGTGACGAGCGGCACGACCTCCTTCTCCCCATAGACACTGCGCAAGCTGAGGTTCGCGCGATAGCCCTCGACGACCGCGTCGGCGATGTCCGCGCCCGGGACGAGTCCGATGCGAAAGCGATGCGTGCCCCGGTCCGCGTTCGGATCGGGGAAGCGCGGCCCGCGAAGAAGCGAGAGCCGAAGCGTCGTCGTCCAGCCACCCCCCGCCTTCGGCTCGCGCTCCACATCGTGCCCGTAGGTCGCGTCATTCACGACCGCGACGCCGTAGCCAGGCTCGCCGAGGTGGACGAAGCGGTGTCCGCAGTGCTCAAAGCTCGCCGCTTCCCAGGAGGTGTTCGTGTGCGTCGGCCGTTCGACGTGGCCGAACTGGATCTCCGCGACCGAAGAGGACGCCTGCACGTCGAACGGAAAGGCGAGCTTCAAGAAGCGCTCCTCCT
>JAODBO010000009.1 GCA_025464005.1 Acidimicrobiaceae bacterium
CTCGCGCCCCCAGCGTGATCTCACCGCCGATCGTCGCATTCGGCGGGACGAGCGAGAGGATCGACCGGATCAGCATGCTCTTTCCGGACCCGGACTCGCCCACCACCCCGAGGGTCTCACCGGTGCGCAAGGTGAACGTCACCCCGTTCACCGCAGTGACCGGTCCACGGCGCGTCGTCAGCGTGACGGTGAGGTCTGCGATGTCGACGAGCGCCGGACCGGTCGAAGGCGACTCGAGGTGGCGCGGTTCAAAGGACCGCCCAGGGGCCCGCGAGGGCGCGCGGTCCCCTGGGCCATCCCCGGCGGCCGACGGCTCGGTCGTCACGAAGATCGAGACCCGACTACGACAACCAGGCGGTGTCGTAGTCCCACGTGATCTGCGACGTGGGCTCGATGCCGTGGAGGTTGGGCGACTCGATGATCCGGGTCTTGATCGCCTCGTTCGCGATCATCGGGATCTGTGCGTCCCAGACCTTCATGACCGCGGCGTAGGCCGCCGACTTCTGCGTCGGGGTCGTGGCCTCGCGGGCCTTCAGCAGGGCCTTGTCCATCTTCGGGCTCGAGTAGCCGTAGAAATTGTTCGACCCGCCGCCGAAGTTCTCCTCGAACTGGACGTAGGCGCCGTCATTCGGCGGGATCGCGATGCTCGACTGCGACAGGTCGTACGCGTGCTGCACGTAGACCACGCCGGCCACGTTCGAGTACGAGACGGAGTTGATGTTGACGGTGATCCCCGCTTGCGCGAGCAGCGCCTGGACGGTGAGACCCCAGTTCGTCGACGCCGGGGTTGTGGTGTCGACGAGGTTGAGCTGGCCGTTCCATCCGGTCTTCGCCTCGGCCTCTTTGACGAGCTTCTGCGCCTCGCTCAGGCTGTACTTCGTGCCCGCGACGTGGGTGTTCCACGGAAAGTGCGGCGGGAGCGGCGAGGAGCTGACGACGGCACCACCGGCATAGACCCGCTGGTTGATGGCGTGGGGGTCGATCGCCGCGGCGATCGCCTGGCGGACGAGGAGGCTCGCGGTCGGGTGGCCGCTGAACTCGTTGAGCGCGATCGTGTCGGTCGCGCCGTACTCGGCCTGGAAGCCCGGCACCTTGTCGTTGTTCGCCTGCTGGATCACCGTCTGGTCACGCAGGAAGCCGATCTGGATCGCGCCGCTCTTCAGTGCTGCGTAGGTCTGCGCGCCAGACGGGTAGTAGACGAACTGGATCTTGTCGAGGTGCACCTTCCCGCCCCAGTAGTCGGGGTTCCGGACGAGCGTGAGCGACTGACCGGGAACGAAGGACTGGAGGATGAACGGTCCCGCCCCGGCCCCGACGGGGTTGACGTTCAGGCTCGACCCGAGCTTCGCCACTGCGGTCGGCGACGTGATGAAGCCGGCCTGGGTCGTGAGGAGGTACGGGAAGCTGCCCCACGGAGCGTTGAGAACGAACCGGTCGGTGAGACTGTTGACGACGGTGATCGAACTGATCGTCCCGACGTAGGTACGGGCGAACGAAGTCGAGCCGGGAGCGATGTGGCGGAGGATGCTCTCCTTCACCGCTTCCGCGTCGTACGGCGTCCCGTCGCTGAACTTGATCCCCGGACGGAGCTTGAGCGTCCAGACCGTGTGCGCGGCGTTCGACGTGAGCGACTTCGCTGTGACGTTGGTGTAGGTATTCGACGCCGGGTTGTAGCGGACGACGGTGTCGTAGAGGGCGAGGAGCGTGTCCGCGCCGCTCGCGCCGACCGACGAGGCGATCGTCGGATCGAGGGCCGTGATCGGCGACAGCTCGCCGACCGTGAGGGTTCCGCCGTTGACGGGCTGCTGCGCGGCGGAGGTCTTCGTCTGCCCAAACGCGAGCGTCGACGGGATCGTGACCATCAATGAGAGCCCCGCAGCGATCGCTGCCAGCTGGCTCCGTCTTCTCGGTCGATGCATGGGTGTAGTGCTCCTTCAGTGTTGGTGGGGACTAGGTGGTTGGTGGTCCGAGGGCCCGGCCGCGGCGATCGGCCGCGGCGATCGGCCGCGGTGATCGGTCGCGGCGGTCAGGCGTCGGGTGAGGCCGAGTCGGCAGTCTCGAGCGGGAGGTCGGGGTCGGCTGACCACTCGAGCATCGAGCCGTCGTAGATAGCGCCGTCCGTGCGCCCGGCCACGGCGAGCGCGAGCAGGTTCCATGTACATGAGACGCCGCCCCCGCAGTAGAAAACGGGCTGGATGTCGGGGTTCAGGACGCCGGCAGCCTCGAAGTCCGTGCGGAGCTCTTCCGGGCTGCGCAGCAGCGCCGTCTCCGGGTTGACTCGCTCACCGTGGTACATCGAGATCGCCGATGGGATGTGGCCCCGGCCGTACCCCCGGTCGAGATCACCCGCCCAGACGCTCGAGAGCCGGCTGTCGACGATCAGCGTCGTCGCATCGGTCGTCGCTCGTACCACGTCCGGCTTGTTGAAGACGAGGTTCGCTCGACGGTGGGAGTGGAACTCGGCTGGCGCGTTCTTCTCGTCTCCCGACGAGGTCTCGTAGCCCGCCCGGACCCAGGCGAGGAGGCCGCCGTCGAGCACGCTCACGTCGTCGAAGCCCTCGTACCGCAGCTGCCACCACAGCCTTGAGGCCCACACGCTCGCGCCAGGCTCGTGACTGTCGTCCTCAGCGGCGTCGTACACGACGACGCGGGTGCCCTCGCCGATCCCTGCCCGTCCCGCGGCGGCCTCGAACTTCTCCGGCGTCGGGACCATTGCGAGCACCTTGTTGCTGTCGTTGAAGTCGTCGACGAGATCCGCGTAGACCGCCCCGGGGATGTGCTCGCGCTCGTAGCTCTCGTAACCGCGGTTGCGGACGCGAACCTCGCTGTGGTCGAGGACCGTGGTCGCCTCGATCACCCGGAGATCGGGATCGCCGAGATGGTCGTGCAGCCACTCGACACTGACGATTGGCGTGGTCATTGCGTTATGCCTTCACCTTCTGTTCGGAGGCACGGGGCTTCCATCCGAGCTGGGGGGCGACTCGAGTGGCGAGGACCTCGATCCCGTTGATGAGCTGATCGAGAGCCGAGCGACGATTGTCCTGGGCAACGACGTCGATCACCGCGAGGAAGTAGTCGACGTAACCAAAGAGCGCGGGATCCTCGATGAGGCTCTGAGCGATCTCGTCGGGACTTCCGATGTGCATGTTGAGACCGGCGACGACCTCATCGAAGCTCAGCTCGTCGCTCGTCACGCCCTTCGCTTCCGCCACACGGGTCGCCATGGTGGCGATGCTCGCGGAGAGTTCGGCTCGTGCGGTCGCCCGATCGCGTGCCGGGTAGACCATCCGGATCGCGCCGAGCCGGGGAGCGAGCGCCGGCCGGAAGACGTCCGGCGCCTCGGTTGCGCCGGCGTTATCCCATTCGTCGAGGTATGCCTCTACGACCGGGAGCTGCTGGGCGCGGGCGTTCAGGTCAGCGGTCCCGAAGAGGAGGCCTGTGCCGTGACGCGCGGCGCTGCGGGCGCTCGCGACCGTTCCGTGCGCACCCCAGATCCGAGATGCGAGGTTCTCTTGCTGGGGGCTGAGCCGGTCCTCGGTCCCCCGTACGGGCTCATCGGCGAGGACGCTCAAGAGGACCTCGAGGTTCTCGAAGTAGAGCCGCGAGGCGTCTTCGGCGTTGCGGCCGAACGCGGGATAGCGCCCGAGGTTGGCGCCCCCGGTGCCGAGGCCGAGCTGGAGCCGGCCGCCACTGATCGCGTCGAGAACGGCGGCGTCCTCGGCGACGCGCACCGGGTCCATGACCGGTAGGACGATCGCCGAGACCCCGAGATCGATGCCGCGCGTGCGCTCGGCGATCGCAGCGAGCGCCACGAGTGGCGAGGGCAGCTGGCCAGCCTGATGGCCAGCGAGATGGTGCTCCGCGACGAATCCGACGTCGATTCCGAGCTCGTCCGCGGCGACGAAGAGCTCGACGAGGTCCCGCATCGTCTGTCGGGAGTCCCGCCCTCCACGGACATGGGTGAAGAACCCGAGGCGGAACGGGCGGCTCGCGTCGGAGTCAACGGTCACTTTCGGCCGCCAATCGGCGTTGCCCGGACAGTCGCGACGCTGTGCCACCGAGAGAGAGGAGCGCGGGAGGCGTGGCGCAGTTCTTGTGTGGGTTTCACTTGTCGGGCCTCTCGCGATTGTCTGGCATCACAACGGAGCACACGTTCTACACTAAGTTGACCATTCATATCAAGATAGTTACAGTTGATCCGAGAACGTCGTCCGTAGGTCGGGCGATGCGTGCCGCGAACGTCGCCGGCGGTGGTCGTCGGCAAGTGCCGGAGCAAACGGCGCCATAGTCTAGTAATCATACCGATTTAGTTAGAATTAAGTTAGAATTAGAGGGCTGCGCCCCCACCGGCCGATCGTGGGAGCAGTGCACGCCCCTTCGAGAGGACGTGCGTGTGTTCGTCAGCCTCCACCTCAGCCCACAGAGCCGAGGTGCCGCCGAGGACCTCGACGTCATTGAGCGCGTCATCGAACAGGCGACCGATGCGGAGCGCCATGGCGTTGCTGCCGTGTGCCTGACCGAGCACCACCTTGCTGGCTACAACGGCTACACGGATCCCTTCGTCCTCGGGGGCTACTTGGCTGCGAAGTTCACGACCGCGCACGTCGCGGTAACCGTCGCCCTCGTGCCGAGGCACCATCCCGTGACCTTGGTCGGGCGGTGCAACCTTCTCGATCTCCTCACCAAAGGGAAGTGCTTCGTCGCGTTCGGCTCGGGGTTCCGGTCACCGGTGGAGACCGGGCCGTTCGGGGCGGCGGACGTGGACGTCACCCAGCTCACGAACGAGCGGATCGACGCGATGTTGCGCATATGGGAGTGGGACGAGACCACGTCGGAGGCGGTCGAGATCTCGACGATCACCGATCAAGGTACCCTCGGCGCCCGCGTCAGCCCCTCGTCGTTCCGACCACGGCGACCACTCGTCGGCCGGGCGACAACGACCGACGAGACGATCCGGGCGACGGCGGCACGCGGGATGCCGGTGGTCTTCGGCACGTGGGCGTCGCCGGACGGAAGCTCTCCGACCAAGCTCGCGCTCTACCGGGACGCCCTCTATGCCGGTGGCTTCGATGACGAGACCGTCGAGAGCTGCCTGGACTGGGCGGTGTTCACCGTTCCGTTCATCCTCGGTCGCGACGAGCGGGCCGCGAAGTTGCGGTTCGAGGACTATCGGGCGGGAGCGGTGCTCGGGCCGTTCAGCGAACGCACCGATCTCCAGTGGAGCGCGGAATGGACCGGACGCGAATCCGGGAAGGCCGGCATCGCCCTCACCTGCTCGCCGCAGCAGCTCGTGGACCACGTCGGCGAGAGCATCGACGCGGGAGCGCGGGGCATCCGACTGATGCCCATCCAGGTGGCGAGCTGTGCGGAAGACCAGGGGGAGATGCTCGACCTCGTCTATCGAGAGGTCCTGCCGCATCTCTCTCCGGAACCCCTCCCGACACCGAACGCGGACCCGCTCGTGACCGCCGCTCGCTCCGCCGCCAGCTGGAGCCCGACGGACGACCAGCACGACCACCACAACGTCCCACGTGAGAAAGAGACAACTGATGTCTGATCGCCAGCTCGTCTTGAACCTGTTCGGCGCGCCGTACGAGACGTGGAGGCGGCCCGATGTCGACACCGCCCGGATCTGGAGCATCGACGCGCTCATCCAGTTCGCCAAGGATGCCGAGGGTGCGCTGTTCGACGCGCTCTTCCTTGCCGACAGCCCGAGCCTCGGCGACGGATACACGTCACCCGAGCCGTTCACCGTGCTCTCGATCCTCGCCGGGCACACGACGTACCTCGGGCTCGCCCCGACACTGCTCACCACCTACAACGAGCCGTACAACGTCGCCCGCCAGATCGCGACGCTCGACCAATTCACCGGTGGGCGAGCCGGCTGGAACGCGGTCACGGGATCGCAGCCGTCGGTCGCTCCGAATTTCGGTCCCGACGAGCACCTCGAGCACTCGCTCCGTTACGCACGCGGCGAGGAGTTCATCCAGGTCGTGAAGGCGCTGTGGGAGAGCTGGGACGCGGACGCCGCCGAGGTCCATCCGGGAGGACGGATGACGATCGACCGCAGCAAGATCCGCGACGTTTCGTTCAACGGCGACTACTTCCAACTCAATGCCGTGTTCAACACTCCTCGTTCGCCGCAGGGCCGGCCGGTCCTCTTCCACGCAGGGTCGTCGGATGTCGGCCGCGACCAGGGCGCTCGGCACGCCGACGCGATCTTCACGGCGCAGCCCTCGATCGAGGTCGCACGGGACTTCTATTCGGACTTCAAGCGCCGCGTCGCCGGATTCGGGCGCAATCCCGAGCATGCCCTCGTGCTGCCGGGAATCCTCCCGGTGCTCGGGGGGACAGAGGCCGAGGCCGAGGCGAACTTCGCGGCCCAGAACGAGAAAGTCAACATCGAGGAGGTCGCGACGCGTCTTGTCACCTGGATCGGACTCGACCTCGGCGGGAATGACTTCGACGCTCCGATCCCAGACGAGACGTGGGACGCGGCAGGACAGAGTTTCAAGAGCCGGGTCGCGGTGATGCGCGCGGAGGCCGAGTCGAAGAAGTTCACGGCACGTCAGGTCCTCCTACGCGCGAATGCAGCGTTCGGTCACCACATCGTCATTGGGACGCCAGAGCAGGTCGCGGACGAGATCGAGCTGTGGTTCCGGACGGGTGCCGCGGACGGCTTCAACTACCGGGCGCCATTCGGCAAGCCTGCCGTAGAGGAATTCGCCGACCACATCCTCCCGCTGCTCCAGCGGAAGGGACTCTTCCGCAAGGAGTACACGGAAACCACATTGCGCGGGCACTACGGCCTGCCCATTCCGCCACCCGCAGACTGAATCGAAGTACCGACACCGACCCTGGCGCCGGCCGCCGTGCCCGGTAGGCTCGCCACATGTCTGAACGTAGCCGTGACCTGCCGCGTCGCTCGGTGCTCGTAGTACCGGGATCGTCCGACCGCTTTCTCGCCAAGGCGCCGGGAGTCCCGTGCGACATGGTGCTGCTCGACCTCGAGGACGCCGTGGCGCCATCGGAGAAGGCGACGGCACGTGCGCGCGTCGCGACCGCTGTGCGTGGCTTCGATTGGGGCGCGCGTATCGTCGGCGTCCGCGTGAACGCCTGGGACGGAGACGCGACCTTTCGTGACGTCGTCGACGTCGTCGGCGCGGCGGGCGAGCGCCTCGACGTCCTGATGCTGCCGAAGGTGACTCGACCCGACGAGGTCGTCGCACTCGAGCTGCTCCTCGACCAGGTAGAGCGCGAGGCCGGGCTGCCGCCACGTCATGTAGGTATAGAGGTGCTCGTCGAGACGGCGAAGGCGCTCGCGCGCGCGAACGAGGTCTGCGCGGCCTCGACCCGGCTCGAAGCCGTCGCGCTCGGTCCGGCCGACCTCGCTTCGGCGCTCGGGATTCCCACCCTCACGGTCGGCGGCCTGCCGAGCGGCGCTGGCAGCGATCCGTACGGCCACGCGCTCGGAACGATCCTCGTCGCCGCACGGGCCAACGGCCTTCAGGCGATCGACGGTCCCTACGCCGGCCTCGGTGACGAGGCTGCGCTCCGCTCCGCGGCCGAGCGGTCGATGACCCTCGGTTTCGACGGCAAGTGGGCGATCCATCCCGATCAGGTACACGTCGTGAACGACGTCTTCAGCCCGAGCGCGGCCGAGCTCGAGCGAGCCACCCGCATCCTCGAGGCACTCGAGAAGGCCGCGGCCGTCGACGGTCGCGGAGCGGCTCGATTCGACGGCGAGATGGTCGACGAGGCAAGTCGCCAGCTCGCGCAGCGCACACTGAGCCGCGCCCGCGACGCGGGTAGCCCGGCCGCCGGCTTTGACGGCCGGTAGGGCCCGTGGCGCTCCCCGTCGTCTGCACGAGCGTCGCTAGCCACCGCCTGCCAGAGGCGCGTGCGCTTGCTCGAGCCGTCGCGTCCCACCACCCCGGTGAGCAGCTCGTCGTGCTCGTCGTCGACGACCCGATCGACGGCGCGACGACCAGTACGCCGGGCGGGTGGGCAGCGAGTGGGCGGGCACGGCTCGCTCCGGGCACCCGTGGGCCAGGCGACGAGCCCTTCGTCCGGCTCTCTCCGGCCGATCTCGACCTCGATCCGCGGGTGGTCCACGAGCTAGCGCTCTGCCGCGAAGGTGACGACCTCGCAGCGTGCCTCGTCCCGGCGCTCGTGAGCCTGCTGCTCGCGGGCGCGAGACCTGTCGTGGTGCTCTCGTCCGAGGTCGTGCTCCTCGGCCCGCTCGAGGCGCTCGCCGATCCGGCGGCGACGTCGGGCGTCGTCCTAGTCCCGCGACTGCTCGCCCCCCCGCCGACGGACGATCGCGATCCCACCGGGCCGGCGGTCGTCGCGGCAGGCGCCTACGACCCGGGCATCATCGCCGTCGGGCCCGGAGCCGACGGCTTCCTCGACTGGTGGGCGGCATCGCTCACGCAGCTGGCCGTCTCGTCGGCGAGCATGCTCGCGGACCGCCAGCCGTTCCTCGACTTCGCGCCGGAGAGCTTCGGCGCGCTCATCTTTCGCGACCCTGGCCACGGCGTGGCCTACTGGAACGCGCACGAACGCGATCTGACCTGGTCCGAGGAGTGCGGCTACCGGGCAGACGGGACGCCGCTCCGGCTCGTCCATCTGGAGGGGTTCGACCCGGCGACGCCCCAGCTGCTCGCTCCGGGTGCCGGCTCGCGGCCCCGTGTGCTGCTCAGCGAGGTCCCCGCGCTGCGGCGGCTGTGCGCCGCGCGAGCGTCTCAGCTCGCGCCCTCGAAGGAGCACGGGACGGGTG
>JAODBO010000021.1 GCA_025464005.1 Acidimicrobiaceae bacterium
CGTCGAGCGGGCGAGGCGTTCGAGCTCGCTCCGCTGCTCGGGCGATACGGGCATCGGCGGTGCCGCAAGCATCGTGGACATGCTGCCACTTTAGTTACTTCAGCTATTTAAGCGACGGATCACTAGGGGCGCAGACATGCTTGTGATCGAAGGGCCATGAGCCGCCTATCCCGTACCGCCTGTTGGGCGTCACTCCATGTGACAGCGACGCCGCTCGGCACCTTTGTAGCGCGATCGTCCCAGTGAAGTCCGCTCCGGCCTAGCGTGTTGCGCGACCTTGGCGCGAGACTCCGGAGACGATGATGAGCCGTGAGGAGTTCGTGTCGAAGCTTCGGACTCAGTTGCCGGAATTTGCCGATCCGATCGAAGGACACTTCGCGGACAACGGGGGTGAGCTCCTCATTCACAACCTCATGCCTGAGCTGCGCAGCTTCGCGTATGAGGCCTGGCTGCGTGGTGATACGGAACTCACCAATCGGATCCTTCAACTGGTTGCTGATGGACTCGAGCAGGGCGATGACGCTCTCGTGAACGCCGTCGCCGTCTCCTTCGTTGAGGATGCGGAATGGTGGAACCCGGCCATGGGGTCTTTCATCGAGGCATGGCCAGATGGTCTCCGCGCCGAGGCTTTGCGACAAAGAACCTGGCGACCCGGTCATTAGCTGTTCGCGCTATCCCGAACGCCGGTTTGGCAACGATCAGGCCTGCCTAAGCCATGGCTTGAGTCGCCAGTCGGGGATTGCTGACGACGGCCCTCCGACGTGAACCCCCACGCGCCAGCCCCTGCGACGCCCAACTACATCGGTTCAACCACGGCAGGAGCGACAGAGCGTCTCATCTGATGCTCAGCGAGGATTGCGTCCCGGCTGCTCGAAGGACGGGTACACAGCGCCGGGATATTGATCGACGAGCGCCTGCATCGCTCGTCCTGATCCAGCTCACCATCGTGCGCGCCGATAGCGTTCAGGCCGTGGATCTGGCATCCGATCTGGTCGACCAGGTCAACGTAGCTCTCAACGAAGCAACGCTTCTCGGTGCCCAGATCAACACGGAACACCGCCTCGCAGGGCTTACCTTGTCGGTGCTGTCGCTCCCCGATGAGGGTGAGCCCGCGGAAGATCCGCGCGTTCAGGTGCTGCTCCACCCAGTCGGGCGCGTCGCGGCGTCGTTACGCCTCAGCAATTGGGATGACGAGGACGCCGACCTCGAACCCTTCGCGGCCGACGAGTTGCTAGCCATCGTTCAGCGTGTCGGACCGAGTCCGATCTACGGCTGGGAGTTTCTCGATGTTCCCGAGGAACGCAGCTTTGTCCGCTGGAGAGACCGACTGAGTCTTGACTGGATCGCTCCCGGCCGCGACGGGCTATCGCATACATTGGACGTCTTCCAGGAGGCCGGGGATCAGGCTCATCTCGACATTCGCTTCTGGTTCGACAATCTCGTCGTGCGTAACCCTGGCGGCGAGGTGATCCCCTTGGAGGAGTTCGGAGCGGGCGGAAAGCGATGGTGGGATGCCCTCGCTGCCAACGATCCAAGAACGAGGTCGTCGGGCATTCGCCCGCTGAGAGACGAGTCTGCCGGAGACATCGAGGAGATGCTCCACGAACTGTGACGCAGCAGCGTCGTCGATCTATCCTCGACAAGCCCCAACGCGGGGCACAGAATGCTGCTCCGAATGTCGCTGCTCCGCTAGGGACAGGGAGTGCCGAACGACGGCTCGGGATCGCCGGTTACTCACGCTCAGCGATCTCTTCACCGTCCCAGTGCTCACTTGGCCATGGGCCGACCCGAAGCTCATCGGCAAGGTTGGCAACACCGAGGCAGCCCTGAGTTGTCCTAAGAACAAAGCCGACTTCGATATCATGCGGCATGTAGACAAGGAGTTTCGCGCTCTCGACCTCTGCCCCGACGAAGCTTCGTATTTCGCTGTTGTCCCAACTTTCGACTTCAATGACGCCATACTGATCCATGTCGAAGCTCACTGGAGTACTCAACGCTAGATTCACGTTCCCGCGGCCGGCGCATCCACACCTCACCTGCCCCAGACCCGACATGTTGAGCCAGACAGGATCGGGCGTTGGGGATCGCACTCCGTCGTAGATGTGCCAGGCCACCGTCACGTCCAGAACGTTCTGGCCAACAAGGACATCTGGTGTCAGGGCGGACATGGCGTGCTCCTCGGTCGAGAAGGCAGATCATCTCATCTCCGTGTGCCCGACCATGTCGTGCCACGACGTCCGAGCGAGCAGATCAGACGGCTCGGGATCGCCGACTGCGAGCGATATTTCGTCCGCCCTGGTTCCGGCGATCTGGGGCAGGTAGGGGCGCCGGGCTTCAGTCGGGCGTCTTCCTCCGTAAGAAGCGGAACCGGCTCGCGATTGAGATCGGTACACGCCGTCGATGTCGAGACGACTTCAGTCCCCACGCTGCGACGCGCGCACTCACCAGATCAGGACCGATACGTATCTGATTCGAATCTGGGAGCGGGAGAGGCTTTGGTCCGAAGGAGTACACCTCCAGGTCATCGAGCATGCCCGCGCGCAAGAAGAGGATAAGGCCTCCACGACCAGCGGATCAATAGGCGCCAGTTCCTGCGGGCGAAGACCAGAAGGCCCGGGTCGCAGTCCTCCGGGATGCTCGAACCCGATAGATCCGCAGCCGCACACGCAGCTCGGGTAAGCCGCCAGGGGATCGACCTGCCTTCTCAATCGATCAAGCCCGACAAGATCTTCCGCGAGCAGCCGATCAAGGAGTCGACGCTCCAGTGGGGTTAGAGGTCGAGCCTTGCTCCGAGGAGTGCCCACGAAGATAGTTTGACGCACCTGCGCGGCGCGCTCGCGGCAGTCGGCCCCCATATCGAACACTTGGACCCCACCGGCTGATCACGCAGGTCGACAGCTGCCGTCACGATGAGGCCCGGAAGTCCGAGCAGGGTTGACCAACAAGTCACCTCGAACAGAACGTCGCCCCGAACGGCGACGTGCTTGATGAAGACTGACACTACCGAACGACGGATCGCGCGCACGTCGGCACGATCTTCAGGGTTTGGCCACACGGTCCACCCCCAAGCAGCGTCTGCACCCACTATCCGGACTCGTCGACGTCAAGGTGAGCGTGCGTCGCCACAAGGAACTGAAGGATGGTGTCATCGAGGACCCAGCCGAGCAACTGGTGCTGACCAGGAAGTTTCTCGAGCTCGCCTCCATCGGGTAGCTCCATGGTCCAGAGCTCCTCTTCGTCGCCGTCATCGTCGTCGAAGTGGCGAACGATACCGAGGGCGCTCCCAGCCCGGGACTGGTCGGGAGCAGCGACCCTCAGCTCCGTCGCGAGATTTCCAATTGCCGCCGCGTGGTCATTGAGGCGGTCGACAATGCGGAAGAGGTGCTCATCGACGCGAAGGCCTGGCGCTTTGGAGACCACGCGCCACGCATGACCCTTTGGCACTGCGGGGGGCTCACCGCGGCTTCCTCGCACCATGATCTCGTCCGGCTCTATCCCGAGTCGGCCCGTCATCTCTGCGGCCCTCATTACCTGGCTGTACAGCGCGAAGTAAGCGTACTGACGAATGCGCACCTGACTAGTTAAGCAACTGGAGTCAACATCGTCTCGATCGCTGGCCGCAGTGCATCCACCTGGGGTCGAATCAGGTGAGCACACTCAGTCGGGCAAGCGAGGCGCCCGACGTCAGTTAGCAATTACTGGAGTCGCGCTCTTCCCGAGCTGGTCGATGGTCAAGATTCGGTCGAAGCGCCACGGGACCTCTCCGCCATCCCCATTGAGGTACTTCTCCTCGTGATGGCGGTCGCGCCCAATCTCAAGCGCCCGCCGGAAGGCACCATCTCGATCCTCGGTACCGCTACTCGGCGGCGCTAAGACGCGAACTCGATCTCTCTGAGGAAGCCCTCGGCAGGTCCGTACAGCACAGCTCGCGTCGGCGTGGTCCCATCCCAGCCGTACACTCGCATGCCCTCCCGCGCTTCTGCGATCGGGCCTGCATAGACCTCCCGAACGCGTCCATCGATGTTCATCGCTCGCGCGACAACCACCAAACGTCCACCGTCAATCCGCTCGATCTCCTCGTGCCAAATCGCGCACTGATCTGGCTGGAACCGCGCTGAGCAAGGCGTCGTCAGGTAGGCGTCGATCGTCACGGCATCAACACCGGGATTGGCAGGAATATCGACGATGTCTGCCCTCGCTCGACTCCGTTCTTCCCAGTCACCGCGTAACTCATCTAAGTCGACCGTTATCCGGAGGCCATGCAACCAGCCAGGAGCGACCTCGACGAAATCTCTAATGATCCCTTGATACGGAGGCAGGTCTGGTCGCAGCTCCTGACCCGCTTCCATCACCGAGAAGTGCCATTCCTTCGGGTCATCGCAGTGGAAGCTCGACTTCACCATGTGAGCCGCTTCTCTGTGCCAAACGTAACCGTCATTTTGGTGACGGGAAGTCTCCGCGCTCCACGACGAGCCGCGCCGACCGTCGCGTGGATCGATGACGCGGAATCTGACGACAGATCCCGGAGGCAGCACCATTTTCGGACCTCGAATCAGCGAAGCACTCACAGACGGTAGCCGAAACTGCGAGATGGACTGGATGGTGACAGTATCTGCCACAACGCCGAAGCCGTAGCGGCACGCCTTTCAAGCGACGGACTGGGACAGTCGCGAATACAGATCGGCGGTGCCGAATAACTGCACCTAGGGCGATGCCGGGATTTGAGCGGTGACAAGCCAGACCCCGGCGAACAAGATCAACAGGAATCCGACCTCGGCGAGAGTTTTTCCCGTTTGATCGCTCACGGGACCGATGGTAGCTATTTCCAGTCGGACGTGCCGGTTACCGAGCGGAACCTCCGTAGCTCCCAGGACTATCCCCAAGGCGACGCGGTCCGGGCTACTCCCAAACTGGGGTTTACTCGGGGTGATCTGCCAAGCCGGTCTGTGACCCTTGCAAATACGGAACGGCACCCCGTACATCGTGGCTCGTGCCACCAGCGGGAGCACGGAACGACGGCGCGGAGCTCGACGGGCAGCCTGCTGCATCGCTCCTCGATACCTACAATCGCGTTGTGCCCGCGATGTGTCCGATCTGCGACCAAGACATGTCCGTCGCCGCCAGCTGCGTGGCGGTGGGGCTCGGCGCGCCGAAGGTGCGTTATGGATCGGAGGCCGAGGATTGGGGCGCCGAGTCGGGCGCTCGTTGTCATGACTGCGGCGTCCTTCTCGGCGGCGTCCACCATCCATTCTGCGACGTGGAGCGCTGCCTTCGATGCGGTGGTCAGCTAGTGACGTGCATGTGCTCGGGCGACCGCTGATCCGGATCGCCCATAACGTCCATACTGGCGTTGTCCTCGGAGGACGGAAAGACGAGTCGCCGGCGACGCAGATCGACGTTCCTGAAGGGCCAGACATGCACAGCCGCCAACCACTCCGAAGAGTCTCGGCCGGACGGCTCGAGCGTGCCGTTCGGTGGGCGCAGTGCCGCCGGATCATCGCGGCATCCTCGGCGCGGTCAGTGCCGCGACGTACGGTATGGCGTGGCCTCGAGCAGGGTGATGGCACTTCGCTACGCGGGGACGTGTCGCATATGCGGACAAGGGCTCGCGAAGGGCGAGCGCGCTTACTGGGACGCTGCGGCGAAGACCGTGTCGTGCCTTACGTGCGCTGCGACCGACGAGGCGAACCCCGAGATCCTGGACTCCACGGCTGCCCGTCCCGAGCCGGTCGCGTCGAGCGACTTTGGGATTGCCGGACGCTCGGCTCAACGCGAGTACGAACGCCGAACCTCCAAGCGCAACAAACTCGTTCGCGGCGCTCACCCAATCATCGGCGGTGCAATCCTCGCGGCCTTCGATGCGCCACAGACGACCACGTCCTGGGGCGGCGGGGCGATCGGCGAGGTCACTGTCGGTGGCCGACTCGACACGCTAAAGAGTGCGGGCGTCGTAGCGGTCCACGACCGTCTGATACCTGGATCACGGGCGAATATCGACCACATCGCCGTCGCCCCGTCCGGCATCTACGTCATTGACGCGAAGCGTTATCGAGGCCAAGTCTCCACGCGCAAGACCGGTTGGCTGCTCGGCGATAGCGTCACGCACCTGTACGTCGGTCGACGCGATCAAACGGAGCGCGCCGCCAGCGTGTCGAGGCAGGCCAAAGTCGTTTCCACCGCTCTTGAGGGCCTCGCCGAGGCCGCGAATGTCCCGATCGAGCCGATGCTCGTGTTCGTTGACGCGGAGTGGAGATGGTTCGCCGATCCGTTCCACGTCGACCACGTCTGGGTCGGCTGGCCGAAAGCGATGGCCAAGCGTGTCGGGCGACCCGGGCCACTCGACGAGGCGACGGTACTCGCGATCGCTGGGACACTGGCGAAGGCACTGCGGCCCGCCTGAGGATAGAACCAGAGGGCGACCGGCTGACGCTGCGCCTCAGGGACCTCTCCGGAAAGAGCTCCAACACATAACGGCGCTCCGAACGTCGAACTTCCCGAGTAGGGGCGTCGCGACGGATCGACGGCTACGGAACACAGGCCAGAGGGACCCCGACGCCGGAATCCGCGCCAGAACGGGTGCGCAGATTTGCAGCGCGAGAAGCCAGTGAACGGTCACGAGCCGGTGGCACAGATCGGCACTTCGGGTGCCAAAGGGGGCCTCTGGCGGCAGATGACGGGAAGCACATAGTCGGCGATCTCGCGGGTGCGCCCAGTCGCCCGGTGAAGCGGCGGTACGGGACACATCGCTCGACAGCCGCTGCGCTGACCGATCGGCGCGTGCCTACGGTGGATCTCTCATCCACCAGGAAACAATCGAATCGCTGTGGCGATGTCCTAGCTGCAACGCCCGTGACTTCCCGCGCTCGATCGGAGAAGTCTCGATCACCTATCCGACAGTCTGATTTTGCGTAGCGGTCCATCGATGGAGTCCCCGCTCGCGATTTCCAGTGACCTGGAGTCGCGTCCGCCTGTATTGTCTGCACGTTAGCTCTGTCCTCTGCCTGGGTAGACGACTCCGGCGGACCGATAACGGGAGAGCACGATGGCACGAGCGATGTGGACGGGATACCTCGCATTTGGTCTCGTCAACGTACCCGTCGGCTTGTATTCGGCGACGGAGGACCAGACGGTCCACTTCAACCAGCTCCACAAAGGAACCTCGCACAGGGTGCGGTACAAGAAGGTCGACGAGGTAACGGGCGAGGAGCTCCGGACCGAAGACATCGTCAGCGGCTTCCCGGTCGGAGACGGCGAGTACATCGTCGTCACCCGCGAGGAGATGAAGGAGGCGGCGCCGGGTCGATCCGACACCATCGAGATCAGCGACTTCGTCGACCTCGACTACATCGATCCGCTGTACTTCCGCCAGACCTACTACCTCGGTCCCCGCGGCAAAGGAGGCGACCGCGCCTATGCGCTTCTTCGCCAGGCCATGCGGAAGTCCAACAGGGTCGGGATCGCCACGCTCGTCCTCCGCGACAAGGAGCACCTCGTCGCCGTTCGTCCGGGCGAGCAGGTCCTCATGCTCGAGACGATGTACTTCGCCGACGAGATCCGCGATCCTGCCGAACAGCTCGAGCGCCTGCCCGAGGACGTCGATCCCGACAGCCGCGAGCTGGCTGTCGCTCAACAGCTCATCGAGTCCCTCTCTGCGGAGTGGTCCCCGGGGAGCTACCGCAATACCTACCGAGAGCGCCTCGAGCAGCTGATCGAGAAGAAGCGGGAAGGTCGCGCCGTGGTGTTCGAGCAGGAGCGGCCGAAGTCGAACGTCGTCGACCTCATGGCGGCGCTGCAGGCCTCCGTCGAACGTGCCAGCAAGGCCTCCAATGCGGCACCGGCCCCTGCCAAGGTGGAGCAGGCCCCTGCCAAGGCGGCCGGGACGAAGCCCGAGGCCACGAAGCGACCGGCGAAGGGCGAGCAGCAGAGCTTCGACGGGATGAGCAAGGCCGAGCTGCTGGCCCGAGCCGCAGAGGTCGACGTCCAGGGCCGCTCGAAAATGTCGAAGCTCCAACTGGTCCAGGCACTGACCGAGGCCGAAGCCGAGGCCGAAGAGCCGAAGCGACGTGGGCGAACGGCATCCTGATACACCCTCGGCGTAGAACGAGGTCATGCAGGTCACGATCACGGACGTCTGTAGCGATTGCACCGACGATCTCGAGCACTGTCACGGCGTAGCGATCGTTCATCTTGACGGCTGCAGCGAGTGCGTCGACGATCCCGGCTGCGACGTCGTCGCCGAAGCGCACGCCTTGGCGATCGCCTGCTCGGAGCCGGGATGCTGTCGAGCGCCGTAGATGCCGCGCTCGCATGCCGAGGTCGGCCGCCGGTTGTGGGTGCCGATCGTAGAGGTAGAGAGGCTGCCGAGCTGCGAGTTCAGCTGACGGGCTTGAGCAGAATCGCGTCCCCCTGCCCACCGCCACCGCAGAGCGCGGCGGCGCCAAGCTCGCCTGATCCTCTCCGCAGCTCCTGAGCGAGGGTCAGCGCGACGCGGGCGCCGGACATCCCGATCGGATGGCCGAGCGCGATCGCACCGCCGTTGACGTTCACGATGTCCCCGGGCAGTCCCAGCTCACGTGTCGAGGCGACGACCACCGCCGCGAAGGCCTCGTTGAGCTCGAGCAGGTCGAGGTCGTCGATGCGCAACCCCCCTCGTCGGAGCGCGTCGAGGATCGCCCGAGCGGGCTGGGTGAGCAGTGACGTGTCCGGCCCGGCGACCTGGCCGTAGCCGACTATCTCGGCGAGCGGGGCGACGCCGAGGCGTTCCGCAACCGACGGTGCCACGACGACGATCGCGGCGGCCCCGTCGGAGATCTGGCTCGCGTTGCCGGCGGTGATGCTCCCCCCGACCGAAAATGCCGGCTTCAGTGCCGCAAGGCCCGCTGCGCTCGTGTCCGGCCGCACGCCCTCGTCCTCGATGACCTTGTGCGACTCGCCGCGCCGGCCGGGCGACTCCACCTCGACGATCTCCTCGGCGAGACGGCCAGCGTCCCTCGCAGCCACCGCCCGCGCGTGCGAGCGCACGGCCCACTCGTCCTGTTCGTCGCGGCTGATCCCGAACGCCGCTGCGTAGCGGTCGGTCGCTTCGCCCATGAGCATTTCGTCGAACGCGCAGGTGAGCCCGTCGGCGAGGATCGTGTCCCGGAGAGCGGCGTCCCCAAAGCGAATGCCCTGCCGAGCCCCGTCAACGACGTAAGGCGCTCTCGTCATCGACTCCATCCCTCCGGCGACGACGACCTCCGCCTCGCCGGCGCGGATCATGAGATCCGCTAGGTGGATGGCGGAGAGGCCCGACAAGCAGACCTTGTTCAGCGAGGTGGCGTGCACCGACATGGGAAGGCCGGCTGCCACGGCGGCCTGGCGGGCCGTGCACTGGCCCTGTCCCGCCTGCAGGACGTGGCCCATGACGACGGCGTCTACGTCATCGGGCGCAACCCCCGCGCGCGCCAGCGCCGCCGCGATCGCGACTCCGCCGAGCTCGGTCGCTGCGATGCCGGCCAGCGATCCCGCGAGCTTTCCGATGGGCGTCCGAGCGCCTGCGAGGAGGTACGAGCCGGTCATGGTGCCCTTTCTGCGATCGGCGGGACGCGCCCCTCGGCGTCGATCAGGCCGTCGGCGAGGAGCAGAGGCGGCTCGGTCGCGCGCTCGACCTCGTCGAGCCGGACGCCGGGGGCGAGCTCGACGAGCAGCAATCCCTTCGGGGTCACGTCGATGACGGCCAGATCGGTGATGATCCGATCCACCACCGCCCGGCCGGTGAGCGGTAGCGAGCACTCCTTCAGGATCTTCGGCGTGCCGTCCTTCGCCGCGTGCTCCATCACGACGATGATCCGCCGCGCCCCCTGCACGAGGTCCATCGCCCCGCCCATGCCCTTGATCAGCTTGCCGGGGATCATCCAGTTGGCGAGGTCGCCCGTGGCGGACACCTGGAACGCACCGAGGATCGCGGCGTCGACGTGACCGCCGCGGATCATGGCGAACGAGACGGCGGAGTCGAAGAAGGAAGCGCCGGGCACGACCGTGACGGTCTCCTTGCTGGCGTTGATGCAGTCGGGGTCTGTATCCCCCTCGAAGGGGTACGGCCCGACTCCGAGGATCCCGTTCTCGCTCTGGAGCACGACCTCGATGCCTTCTGGCACATAATTGGCCACGAGCGTCGGAAGCCCGATGCCGAGGTTGACATAGTCGCCGTCGGCGAGCTCGAGCGCGGCGCGCGCCGCTATATCTTCTCGGCCACGGCTCACGAGTCGACCCCAGCTTCGGGGCGGGGACGCGCGGTTTGTCGTTCGATGCGTTTCTCGATCGTGTGCTCGACGCGCACAACTCGTTGCACGAACACGCCGGGGAGATGGACGGCGTCGGGATCGAGCTCGCCCACCTCGACGAGCTCCTCGACCTCGGCGATGGTCACCCGCCCTGCCATCGCGCACAGCGGGTTGAAGTTGCGCGCCGACTGGTTGAACACGAGATTGCCCGAGCAGTCACCTCGCGCCGCGCGCACGAGCGCATAGTCCGTGACGACCGACCGCTCGAGCACGTATGGGTGGCCGTCGAACTCGCGCACCTCCCGAGGAGGCGAGGCGACGCTCACCGAGCCGTCGGGCGAGTAGCGCCACGGGATGCCGCCCTCTGCGACGAGCGTCCCGACCCCGGTGGGGGTGTAGAACGCCGGGATACCGGATCCTCCCGCGCGCAGCCGCTCGGCAAGTGTCCCCTGCGGGACGAGCTCGACCTCGAGCGCTCCGGCGAGGAACTGGCGGGCGAACTCCTTGTTCTCGCCGACGTACGAGCTGGTCATCCTTGCGATCTGCGCAGTGGCGAGCAAGGTGCCGAGGCCGAAGTCGTCGAGCCCGCAGTTGTTTGAGACGACGCTGAGCCCGGAGACGCCCGACTTGCGCAACGCCTCGATGAGCTCGACGGGGACGCCGCACAGCCCGAAGCCTCCGACGGCGAGTGACGAGCCGAACCCGATATCCGCAACGGCCTCGGCGGCCGAGGCGACGACCTTGCTCATCGGCTCATGGTGATCGGAGCATGGCGGCGCCCCCGATGTGGTCTCGGACCGCGCGCATCGCTCGCTCGGGATCACGGGCGATCAGCGCCTCGTACACGGCGGTGTGCCCCGGCTGGGACCGGCGCACATGGTCGAGCTCCGCGGCGCCGTAGCGAGGGTACGCGTGCGCCTTCTCGATGATGGCGAGGACGATCGTGCGTCCGAGCTCGTTCCCCGACGCACGCATGAGCGCGTCGTGGAACCGGATGTCGAGTGCCACGTACCGCTGCACGTCACCCATCGCGTAGGCGAGCTCCGACAGGAGCTCGCCTAGCTCGGCGATCTGCTCGTCGGTCGCGACGACAGCCGCTTGTGCGGCCATCTCGGCCTCGAGCGCCATGCGGACGGTGACGAGATGGGAGAGGAAGCCGAGATTCTCGTCGTGGCGCACGCGTGCCGACAGCACGAGCGGGTCGAGCAGGTTCCACGAGTCGCGCTCAGTCGTCCAGGCGCCTTTGCCGTTGTGAACCTGCAGCAAGCCCTTTTGCTCGAGCACCTTCAGTACTTCGCGAATGACCGTCCGGCTCACCCCGAAGTGCTCGCAGAGAGCGGCCTCTCTCGGGAGCGGTGATCCGGGCGGGATCTCGCCACCGACGATCTGATCGACGAACTCCTCGACGACTGGGGTCGCGAGGCGTCTCGGCCGGCGGACGGTGCGACCATCAGGACCGAGTGGTTGCCGCAGCATCGCGGTGTCCGACTCGGAGGGTGACGTGCTCATCATCGCCAACTCTACTCGACCCTTGAAGGTCCTAGCATCATTGTGCTAGGACCTAGGTTAGGAAAACGGAAGAGGGCCGATGCTGCGGATAGGGCCGTGGAATCGACCTTTTCGAACCTTGGTCCGCACAGACGGGAGAGGGATGAAGATCGTCGAGGTCCGACTGGAGCGCTTGGTCGTGCCCGCATACTCGCCCCCCTTTCGGTGGCGCGACGGCTTGCCCGGCTCGGAGCCCGAGCTCGTCGGAGGCGTCCTACGGATTCTTACCGACGAAGGGGTCGAGGGCATAGCGCTCACCCAACGCGGGGTCATCGTCGAGGACGTACTCGACCGCCGCCTGCGTGACGAGCTCGTCGGTGCGGATCCGCTCGACCGGGAGTGGCTGTGGCACCGAGTCTGGGAGATCGACCGGCTCGAGGAGCTCCCCGTCTACGCGCTCGGCCTCATCGACACCGCGCTGTGGGACCTGGCGGGCAAGGCCTTCGAGGTGCCCACGTACAAATTGCTCGGCGGCTATCGATCGGCCATCCCGGCGTATGCCTCGACGGTAACGTTCGCGTCGATCGAGGAGTACCTCGACGTCGCCGACCAGTGCCTAGAGCTCGGGTACCGAGCCATCAAGCTTCACGCGTGGGGAGACGCTCGCCGCGATGCTCAGCTCGGTGAGGCGCTTCGGGCCCATGTCGGCGACGACGTCGACCTCATGTACGACGGATCGGCCGGATTCGACCTGGCGGACGCCGTGTACCTCGGCCGAGCGCTCGGGGGCGCCGGCTACCGCTGGTACGAGGAGCCGATGCGGGAGTTCAGCATCTCGGCCTACCAGCGACTTGCCGAGCGCGTCGACGTTCCGCTGCTCGTCGGCGAGACGTCGGACGGCGTCCACATGAACATGGCGGACTTCATCATCTCGGGATGCGCGACCTATGTCCGTACGGGCACGTTGTACAAAGGCGGCTTCACCGGAGCGATGCGAATCGCGCACACCGCCGACTCGTTCCGGCTGCGCGCCGAGGTCCACGGCGGTGGGCTCGCGAATCTCCACCTGTGCATGGCGATTCCGAATACGACCTACTACGAGTCGCTCGTCACCTCCAACCCGGTAGCGCGCGAGCCACTCGTCGACTCGGACGGGCTCGTGCACGCACCGACCGGACCAGGGATCGGCTTCGGAGAGGACGAGCTCACGCCTTACGCCTGACACGCCTGGCATCGGTCCCGATGCCAGTTCCCCGGGACGCAATAGACCACCAATCAAGCCATGACAAGCAAGACGAGAAGGGGGATCATGCGAATCAATACGAGGACTTCAACGGGGCGGGCGCCGAGCAGGCGCCGTAGGGCGCTCTCGGGGGCCGCGAGCATCGCTGCGGCCTGCACGGGACTCGGCGCCATGGTCGGCGTGGGGGCAGCGTCGACTACGACGTCCGCGAACGCGCGAGCAAAGAGCGCCTCCAGCGAGACCGTGACCGTCTGGACCGACGCGACCCGGCTCCCGGGATTCAAGCTGTTCGAGACGACGCACCCCGGCGTGCATCTGAACATCGACACCTATAGCGGTGACAACAATGGGGCGAGCGACCTGCAGACGAAGATCGGGCTTTACAACCGAGTCGGAAATGGCTGGCCGGACGTCGTGTTCAGCGCCGAGGAGACCGACGCCGCCTGGACGTCATCGAAGCAGTACCACTTCGCGGCTCCGCTGAACGCCGGGCTCGTTCCGAGCTCCACCCTCAACAACTTCGCGACCGGAGCGCTCGCCACGTGCACCTTCAACGGCAAGGTCTACTGCCTGCGAAACGACATCGGCCAGAACGTCCTTTGGTACAACAAGACCCTCCTGGACAAGTTCGGCTACAAGGTTCCGACGACGTGGTCGCAGTACCAGCAGCTCGGCGAGCAGGTCGCCAAGCAGCACCCGGGCTACGTCATAGGCACTATCGGCGACGCGTGGAGCCAGGACGTGTACTTCTGGGCGAGCGAGTGCCCGTCCAACCACCTGATCTCCTCGACGAAGGTGGAGATCAACACGTCCGCGCCGGACTGCACCCGGGTGGCGAACCTCCTCGACCCGCTGATCGCCGACAGCTCATTGTCGAAGCTCTCCGTCGAGAGCTCGGACTTCGCGAAGCAGTACGGCAGCGCGGACAAAGTGCTCATGGAGGTCGGTCCCTCCTGGTATGGCGAGTACATCTTCGAGCTCGGCTACAAGGTCCCCTCGGGCCAGATGGCCGCGGCGCTCCCGCCGACGTGGCCGGGTGACCACTACACCGGTGATGTCGGTGGCGGCATCTACATGGTGTCCCAGCACGCGAAGAACCCGAGGCTCGCGGCCGAGGTCGCGACGTGGATGGCCACGTCCACCGACTACCAGAAGACGGCGCCGACCTACCCCGCGTACCGCCCCGCCGCACAGGTCTGGCTGAAGGCCGTGAACGCGAGCGGCTACTTCGCCGTGAGCCCGGCGAACGTGTTCGCCCGGACCGCCAACGACGTCTGGCCCGGCTGGAGCTCCCTGCTGTTCAGCACGGACGGGGTGTGGGCCGACACGGTCGTGCCCGGTCTCACCTCCGGCAAGTCGCTCAGCTCCCTGCTGCCCGCATGGGGCACTGCGCTGAAGAACCAGGCCCAGACGCTCAATTACTCGATCGTGACGAGCTAGCCCTCGATGGCGCTCACGCTGCGGGCGCCATCGCGGGCTGTAACCCGCCGCCGACATCGGTCGGCGGCGGGTTACAGCTTCGTCGGGGCCTACGTCCTCCTCCTGCTCGCCTTCGGCGCGGCGCCGACCGCGTATGCGCTCTGGCTGGCGTTCACGACGAGCGCCGGAGGCGGCTTCGCCGGCTTCGGGAACTTCCTCCAGACCGCTCGCGACTTTCGCTTCATCCCGGCCGCCGAGCACCTCGCGTTCTACCTCGGCTTCTGGCTGGTCTCGCTCGTCGTGCTCGTCGTCGGGTTGGCGCTCGTCGTCCATAGCCGCGGGCCTCGAGCCTCGAAGGCCCTCCGCCTCGCCTACTACGTCCCTGGCGCCCTCGCCGGCGCCGCGAGCGTCATCGTCTGGCTGTTCGTGCTCGACCCGGCGGTGAGCCCCGTCGCGTTCATCCTCCACGCGTTCGGCTGGTCGACCTTCGACGAGGTCATCTCGCCCGGCCACCTTCCGGTGCTCTTCGCGATCATGGCGTTTTGGACCGGAGCCGGCGGCTGGATCCTCGTGATGTACGGGGCACTGAACAACATCCCGGAAGAGCTCATGGAGTCGGCCCGGCTCGATGGCGCGAGCCCGTGGCAGGTAGCGCTGCGTATCAAGCTCCCACTCATCCGCAAGTGGGTCGCGTACATGACGATCCTCGCGTTCGCCACCGGCACACAGCTCTTCGTCGAGCCACAGCTCGTGTCACAGGCGAGCGTCGGCATCATCAGTCCGAGCTGGTCGCCAAATCAGCTCGCCTACGTGTACGCCTTCCAGCTCGACAACTTCAACGGCGCATCGGCTATCGCCGTCGATCTGCTCATCCTCGGCCTGATCTGCGCGGTGCTCATCATCTCGCGCACCGGCCTCTTCGAGGCGAGCTGAGCATGGCAGTCGAGCTCGGTGCTCCACACCCCTCGCCCGCCGTGCAGCCGCGCGCCGCGCTCGCGCGCGTCGACGGGCCACCTCCCGGGGGCCACCACGGTCCGACCGGACGCCTCGCCGCCCGTGTGCTCGCCGCGCTCGTTCTCGCGACCGCGGCCGCCTTCTTCCTCATCCCGCTGGTCTGGCTGCTCCTTGCGCCGACCAAGACCGACCACCAGCTCGTCGTGCAGTCGCCGTTCGCGTTCGGCTCCTTGGCGCGAGTCGCGACCAGCTGGAACCACCTCGTCGCGTACGAGGGCGGCGCGATCCTCGTGTGGCTCAGAAACTCGGCGATCTACTCCTTCTCGGGCACGGCGATCGCCATCCTCGTCGGGATCCCCGCCGGCTACGGCCTCGCGGTGACCCAATTCGTCGGCCGCAAGACGCTTCTGGTCGCCACCCTCGTTGTGATGATCATGCCGAGCACAGCGCTCGTGCTCCCGCTGTTCCTCGAGATGAACGCGTTCCACCTGATCGGCAACGCGTTCTCCGTGATCCTCCCCTTCGCGTTCTTCCCCTTCGGGGTGTATCTCGCCTACATCTACTTCAGCTCCACGATCCCACCCGACCTGCTTGCGGCCTCGCGCATCGACGGCTGCACGGAGTGGAAGACGTTCCGCTTCATAGCGATGCCACTTGCGACTCCGGTCATCGCGCTCGTGGCGTTCTTCGACTTCGTGGCCTCGTGGAACAACTTCTTCCTGCCGTTCGTCATGCTGCCGAGCAGCAACCAGTATCCGGTGCAGGTCGGCCTCGAGAACCTGCTCTCGAGCACGCCGGCGTTTAATCCCACGATCGGCGGATCGCAGCTCGCCGTCTACCGCCCGGAGCTCGCGCTTGCGATCCTCGTCGCGATCGCTCCCGTCCTCATCGTCTTCCTCTTCGCCCAGCGGGCGCTCGTCGCTGGACTGCTCGCCGGGGCGACGAAGGAGTAGCGCCCGGCTTCAGCCGTAGAGACAGGGAGCTCGACCCACCTCATAGGAATTCGATGCTCTGGAGCTGCCGTCGGGGTCGATCAGGGGCCGAACGACGCGTGCGGCCGTTCTTGGGGACGCCTGGTCTGTGAGATGGGCCGGCGAATTCCCCCCGGCTGCAGCCGTGGTAGCCCCGCAGCCAGGAGTTGATGCCAGAAGTCTCCTCGATCGACGAGGGCGGTCTCGTTAGGAGCTAGGCGGCGAGCGGCTCACGCCTGGCGGGCCTGGCGAGCCGCGCGACTGGCGTCGCCACCTCCGCCGATCTCGAAGCGGCCTCGTGTTTCATCGCCCAGATGAGCGGGAGCACGGCGAACACGATCCCGAGGATCATGAATGGGATGGTAAGGAGCAATACGGTCATTATTCCGGTCAACCCGACCTCGGCTGCCGCACCTCGTCCTTTCCTTGAGCCGTCGCCATCAGGTTCCCGATGACATGACTCAGGATGGACCCGCCGTTCGAGAGCGCACCGGTACCTTGCTGTGAGCGGCCGGTGAAGCTCGTAGCGAAGGAGCCGCTTATCGATGCTCAGGACGACCCATCAGATTGAGCCGTCCCTCGGCGTCCGGCCCGCCCATCAGATCGAGCCGTCCCGTTGCATCAGGCCCACCCATCAAATCGAGGCGATCCGCCGAGGCCGGACTCGCAGTAGCCATCAGCGAAGCGGGAGAGATCGTGGTGATGTTGTCGCGCCCCTCCGGCGCTTCCGTGCTGTCGCTTGCTCCTCGTGGGGCCTTCGCTGGTGCCAGCGGGCCGTGCGTAGAACGGACCACCCTCAGCTGCGGCTTTCGGTTTCGTGCCAGCGGTTTCATCGCCCTCTCCTCTCGACTCGCCGCTTAGATGCTATATGCATCTATGTCGTAGTCAAGGCGCGGGGGAGCGCACACGCCGTCGGGAGTACGCGCATAGCGACATCTTGCATCTATACTGACCACGCGTTTGCCAGGGGGGCAAGCGCAGTGCTTGTCGAGTCCCGTATTGGCGGGGAGAGGTTCGGGGACATGACCGCTCAGGTGACGCGACCCCTTGCCGCGAACGAGCGGGCATACCTCTACGCCAAGGAGCGCGTGCTGGATGGAACGTTCGCGCCGGGCGAGCTCATCAGCGAAGGCGAAATCGCCGGGGCCCTCGAGGTGAGTCGTACGCCCGTCCGGGAGGCGTTCCTCAAGCTTGAATCCGAAGGATTCCTCCGGCTGTACCCGAAGCGCGGCGCTCTCGTAGTGCCGATAAGTGTCGGGGATCTCGAGGCACTGCTAGAGGTGCGCGAGCTCGTCGAAACGCACGCCGCGACGAGTGCCGCGCGGCGCAGCCCCGGAGAGCGCACCCAGCTGCAGGCACGCCTCGCGAGCTTGCTCGAGGAGCAGCGCTCAGCACTCGATGCCGAAGACCTCCCTGCATTCGTCGGGGCTGATCGCGAGTTCCACGCGGCCGTGGTCGCTGCCACGGGCAACCAGATCCTGAACGACCTGTACGAGTCGCTCAGCGATCGGGAGCTTCGGATCATGCATTCGCAATTGACCGTGGATCCCGGACAGGCGCGAGTCAACTACGCCGACCATCGCCGGATTGCCGACGCGATCGCCATCGGGGACGCCGACACGGCGCGCCACCTCGTCGTCGAGCACGTAAGGGCCACAGCTACTGCCCTTCGTCGATAAACCCGGGCAGCCCAGCCCGCCTCCTTCTACTGCGGCCCCGACGCCTCGGTAGCCGAGACGAGGACGGGCGGCCTAGCGAGCTCGTCCTCGACATCGTGGTCCTCGGCGGGCACATCGACGGCGATTGGACGTCGGTGCGCGCGCAAGGCGACGAGCGAGCCGGCGAGGGCGAGGGCGGCGACCCCGGTGACGACCGTGATCCCGTGGACGACCGCACCCACGCGAGGTGCGCTCGAGCCGGCCGCGTGGCCCGACGAGGAAACGACCGCGGTGACAAGGGCCAGCACGAGCGCTCCGCCGACCTGGAACGAGGTCTGGACCATGCCCGAGGCAAGGCCTTGCTCCTCGTCAGCGACGCCGGTCGTCGCGGCGATGTTGATCGCCGGGAAGCCGAGGCCGAAGCCGACGCCGAGGAGCAGGACGGTCGGCAGCACCACCGACACGTACGACGCATGCGGTCCGATTCGCAGGAAGAGCGCGTAGCCGACGAGGAAGGCGACGAAGCTCAGCACGATCGTCGGCCGGGTGCCGATCCTGTCGATCAGCCGGCCGGTTCGTTGCGCGGCGAGCGAGACGATGATGCCGGCGGGGAGCAGGCCGAGCGCGAGGCGCAGCGGCGACCAGCCGAGGACCTCCTGCAGGTAGATCGTCGCGACGAACTGGAAGCCGACGTAGCAACCGAAGGTCGCGAACGCCGCGAGGTTCGAGCCAGCGAGGCCGGGCGTGCGGAAGATCCCGAGCCGGACAAGCGGATGAGCGCTGCGTAGCTCGAGGCGGACGAAGATCGCGAAGAGCGCAGCTGACAAGGCAAAGCCTGCGATCGTCACCGACGAGGCCCACCCACGCTGTGGTGCCTCGACTACCGTGTAGACGAGCGAGAGCATCGCAGTGGTGACCGTCGCCGCACCGGGAAGGTCGTAGTGCGAGCGGCTCATCCTTCGGATCCCCTCGTGGCGCGGCACGAGGATGATCGCTCCGGCGAGCACGACGAGTGCGACCGGAGCCGGCATGAGGAAGGTCCAGCGCCAGCCGACCGAGGTCAGCAGTCCGCCGAGGACGAGCCCGAGTGAGAAGCCGCTCGCGCCGGTCGCGGTGTAGACGGTCATTGCCTTGGTCCTTGCTGGGCCCTCTGCGAACGACGTCGTGATGATCGACAGTCCCGCCGGAGCGGTGAAGGCGGCCGCGGCGCCTTTTACGAAGCGCATCGCGATGAGCAGACCTGCACTGTTGGAGAGGCCGCCGAGGAGGGAGGCCACGGCGAAGACGGCGAGGGCTACGAGGAACACCCGTCGGCGCCCGAGAAGATCGGCCGCGCGCCCGCCGAGGAGCAGGAGGCCGCCGTAGCCGAGGGTGTAGCCACTAACGATCCACTGGAGACTCGAGATCGAAAGATGCAGGTGAGTCTCGAGGGAGGGGAGAGTCATGCCGACCATCGAGACGTCGAGCCCATCGAGGAAGAGGGCGCCGCACAAGACGATGAGGGTCCCCCAGGCCCGTCGGTCGAGGGTCATCTCTGTGGCGGATCCGGAGTGGCTCATGGGTCCACTATATGCATGTGCATACATCGTCATGTCAAGGAGATAACATAGGTGCCGTGACCGGGAAGGACGAGCCGCAGGCGGTGGAGCAGGAAGAGCGCGCGATCGCGCTCGAGGATGCGTGGCGCGAGCTCGAGGCACTTCACGCCTCGGTCAGCGAGTCGCTCGAGCGGGACCTGCAGCGCCAGCACGGCATCGGTCGTCACGAGTACGAGGTGCTCGTGCACCTTACGAGCGATCGCTGTCGTATCAGCGACGTGGCGCTCGACGTCCACATCAGCCAAAGTGCCGCGTCCCGGCTGATCGACCGGCTGGAGGAGCTGGGCCTCGCGTGCCGGGAGAACTGCAGCGACGACCGACGAGGCGTCTTCGCGTGCGCCACCGACGAGGGACGCTCCCGCGTCGAGAAGGCACGTGCGACCGAGCAGGCGGTGCTCGAGCGCTTCCTCCTCGCGGATGCGGGCGACCCCGCCATGCGCTCAGCTGGATCTGGAGCGCGGGGGACCCGAGAACGCTCGAGCCGGCGCTAGCGAGCGCTCTTCACCGCTCGTCGCTGCGCGACGCTGTCACCGGATGTCCAGGTCCGCGCATTCAAGTGCGTTGCGCCCCGAGCTGCTCAACATCTCCCGGACGGGCGTCGGTTCCTCCCCTGTAATCCTGGACGAGCTGCTGCGCGCCCTGCAGGTCCCAGCCGGCACCCCGCGCGTGCGACGAGGAGCTAGGGCAGGGCCTGCATCATCGCAGCGAGCTCCTCGCGTCGGTAACCGTGCTGGCGCGCGAACGCGGCAAGCTGTTTTCGAGACTCGTGGTGACGTACAAGCTGCACGGAAAGACCAAGACTTTCCCGTTCTCGTGGGCGGGGGATCCCTCCTTCTAGCCGTGCTGCTGCCGAGGACATGACCTCGGACTGTGCAATCGGCACGCAACGATCATTCGACCTTGCGATCCCGAGTGAAATCGTCTGTTATGTCCCAGCGCATTACCTATGGACGGGGCGGTCCGGGGAAGCTACCTTCTCTGTGCAGCATGCACAGATATACGAAGTGACTCACTACGAAGTGACTCACGTTGGTGCTCAGTGGAGATCAGTTCGCGAGAGGGAGCGTTCATGGACGCCGAGCAGCCCACAGCTAGCAACACGACCGGATTCAAGTTCGAGTCCCGGCGGCTGAGCCAGACCGACCGGATCGTCGGCGGCGCCACCTTGGTGCTGTTCGTGTCGCTGTTCCTGTCGTGGTTCGGGTATCACTACGGCGGCGTGTTCGTCGCACTGTCGCTTAGTGGACTCTGGCACGGCTACATGTACCTGACGCTGCTCGTCTGCCTCGCGCTGCTCGCGTACTTCGTCGGCAAGGCGGGCTACGAGTCCCTGCCCGTGCGACTACCGATCGCCGACGCGCAGCTCGTCGTCATCGGCACTGCAATTAACGCGGTGCTGACGGTGGTCTCGTTCCTCACCAAGCCGAGCGGCTGGTCGTGGGAGATAGGCGCCTACATCGGGCTCATCGCCGCCATCGTCGCCGTGGCCCCACGACTCGTGCCGGCGCTGCTCGCCCGACGGTCTGCTGCTCGCGGTACGAAGTAGGCAGTTGGGGCTAGACACACGCTGAGCGGGGAGCGGCGGCCGACGAGGTTCGCCCCACCGTGCGGCTATGCGTCGACGAGCTCGGGGTGAGCCGCGGCGAAGCGCTGGGCGAGCGCGGCGGCATAGCTCGCGAGGTCGCTTCGCCCGCGGGCGCTGAGCCCGGCACGCAGCTCCTCGGTGAGCATCTCGACGGTCGGGTTCGCCAGATCCGCGCCATCGTCGACGTAGAAGTCGTCCTTTGCCATGGGCGCGTCGTCGTCGTCCCGCTTCAGTGCCACGACGTACTGGCGCCACGCCGGGAAATAGCTGAGGAAGAGATCGCCCAGGCCTTCGGTGGGAAGCGACACGGAGACCTCGTCGGACATGTGCGCGAGCGTATGCGCTCGTTCGATCTATCGAGTGTGCCACTATGCCGGCCGTGGACGACTACCGAGCGCTCAACCGGGCTAGCTGGGACGATCGGGCTCCCGCGCATGCCGCGTCCGCGTACTACGGGTTCGATCGCTTCGTCGAGGACTCGGCGTTCCTATCCGAGGTGGTGAGGTTCGACCGTCCGCGCCTCGGCGATATCACCGGGCAGCGCGGCGTCCACCTCCAGTGCCATATCGGCACCGACACGATCTCGCTTTCCCGCCTCGGCGCTCGCATGTCCGGCCTCGACTTCTCACCGGCCGCTCTCGACGAGGCACGGCGCCTCGCCGCCCGTACCGGCTCCGATGTGGACTTCTGCGAGTCGGACGTCTACGACGCCGCCGAGGTGCTCGAGGCGGGCTCGTTCGACCTCGTCTACACCGGGATCGGCGCGCTTTGCTGGCTTCCGGACATGGCCCGATGGGCGACGGTGGTCGCAACGCTCTTGCGGTCGGGTGGCCGCTTGTTCATCCGCGACGGTCATCCCATGCTCTGGGCCCTCGACGACGACCAGCGAGACCGTCTCGTCGTCGACTATCCCTACTTCCAACTCCATGAGCCGCTCGTCCTCGACAGCGGCGGCACCTACGTCGATACCGAGGCGAGCTTCGAGCACAACCTCACGCACCAGTGGAACCACGGGCTCGGCGAGATCGTGACCTCGCTGCTGGACGCCGGCATGGCGATCACGGCGCTCGTGGAGCACGACAGCGTCCCCTCGCTCGCGCTGCCGGGCCAGATGACCGAGCTCGAGGGCGAGTGGCAGCTGACCGATCGCCCCCACCGCTTGGCAGCGAGTTACACGCTCCAGGCGGTGAAGCACAGCTGACCGGGTCCTTCGTGCTCAGGCGTCCTCGAACGGGAAGTACCGGTCGATGAAGTCGTTGCGAAACTTGCCTTTCGGATCGTGTCGCCGAAGCAGCGATGAGAAGTCGTCCGTTCGCTCGTACAGCCCGCGCACGACGGCCGGATCGGTGCCGAAGAGCTTTCCCCAATGGGGTCTCGCGAGCAGCGGCGCGAGCTCGCGCTCGATGGCGGCGAGCACGGGCATCACCCGCTCGGTGTCCTTCACCCAGGTGAAGTGGAACGCCACCGTGTCCCGGTGGTAGCTCGGGCTGATCCACAGCTCGTCTGGCGCGACCGTGCGGATCTCGGAGATCAGGACGAGCGGGGCGACGAGCTCGCGGATGCGCCCGATCGCCTCGATCGCCTCGATCGCCAGATCGCGCGGCACGAGGTATTCGGACTGCAGCTCCTCGCCGGCACTCGGGGTGAACTCGGCTCGGAAGTGGGGGAGCCGCTCGTTCCATGGCCCGGGCACGCCCAACTGCTCTGTGGCGGTATCCGCCGGCATGCCGGCGATGGGGTGGCGCGGCCCGTCCGCGGGGGTCGCGCCGAACAACAGGCGTTCGACGGGAGGGGGCCGGTCGTCCCCGACCCTGTGCTTCAGCCAGACCTGGTCGATCTCTGGCGCGCGCCACGTCGTGAAGAGGCTGACGCTGTACGCGCTGCCTACGATGTCCGCAAAGTGCTCGAGGAGCTCGGCGATCGGAAGTCGCTCGTACACGTGCTGGCTGACCTCGAAGCTGGGCACCACGTCGAGGGTCATGCTCGTGACGACGCCGAGCGCGCCGAGGCCGACCACGGCGCCATCGAAGTTCTCGCCGTCGCGTTCGCGGCTCAGCATGGTCGCCTCCCCGTCGGCATCGACCAGCTCGAGCGCGACCACCTCGGCGGCGAGGTTGCGATTCGACACGCCGGAGCCGTGGGTCGCGGTCGCGCAGGCACCGGCGACAGAGATGTGGGGTAGCGAGCCGAGATTGTGCAGCGCGTAGCCCTGTGCCTGGAGCTCACGCGCCAGCTCGGCGTACCGCACACCCGCGGCGACGGTGACCCGGCGGCGTGCGGCGTCCAACTCGATGGTGGCCGGGAGATCCGCCACCGAGACGAGGTCGCCGGACGAGTCGGCGATGTGGTTGAACGAATGGCCGCTGCCGAGCACTCGTAGCCGGTCGGACCCCGCGACGAGCTCCTGGAGCTGAGAGAGAGTCGTGGGCCGGTGAAGGTAGGGCGCGGCGAACGTGACGTTGCCGGCCCAGTTCGTCAGTCGTCCACTCATGGTCGTCTCCTCGTCGGTGGTCGCCACGACGGCCTCCTGGCCGACCGGCCTACCGTCTGCGGTGCGTAGGTCGAATCAGGACGTGGCGAGCATCTCGGGGAACCACGCTGCTGGGTCTTCGAGTATGGCCCGCACGACGGTGCCGGCCGCGCCTCTCACCGCCGCCGTGCCGCCGAGCGGCGAGACGCTGAGCGCGACCGGCGACCACGCGAAGCTGAGGACCCGCGTGCGCAGCTCCGCCATCACCGGCTCCGTCAGCCACGGCGCCAGCTCGGCATAGAGGCCGCCGAGCACGACCGCCGGCACCCCGACGAGGTTGACCAGTGCGGCGAGCGCCGCGCCCAGCGCCGCGCCCGCCCGCTCGAGGGTGGCAAGGGTCCGGACGTCTCCCGCGAGGGCGCGCTCCAACAGCTCGCGGGTCGAGCCGTCGGGAGCGCCGAGCGCCGTCGCCGCGCGCGCCGGAGCGCCGGCGGCTCGCAGCAGGGCCTCCTGGCCCGCGACCTGCTCGAGGCAGCCGCGCGCCCCGCAGCTGCACATCGGGCCATCCGGCTCGACCATCACGTGCCCGAGCTCGCCGCCGAGCCCCGACGCACCGCGCCAGAGCTCGCCTCCTACGACGATGCCGGCCCCGACGCCGATCTCGCCGGATACGTGCACGAAGTCACGTAGCGGCGGCTCGCCACCGAACCAGAGCTCGGCGAGCGCTGCATGGTTTGCTTCGTTGTCGCAGCTCGCCGTGCGCATTGGCTGCCTGATCAGGTCGCGGAGGCGTTCGCCGACCTCGACGTCCTCCCAGCCCGGGAGATTGGGGGCGCGCCGGAGCACGCCGTCGAGGTCCACGAGGCCCGGGACGGCGACGGCGAGGCCGGCTATCTCGAGGCCGGAGCCGGCGGCCTCGTCCAGCGCTCGCTCAGCGGCGCGAGCAGCACTGCGCAGGACCGATTCGGCGGAGCGCTGCCGGTTGTCCCCGGCGACCACGCGCTCGAAGCGCACGGCTCCGGTGAAGTCGACGATGCAGACCGAGAAGTAGTCGACGTTGATTTCGACACCCAGGCCGGCGGGTCCTGCCGGGTCGAGGCCGAGCGGGCTGCCAGGACGTCCGACGAGCCCGCGGTCGGGATCACCCGAGATCACGAGGCCCGCACCGACGAGCGTGTCGACGAGGCTCGAGACCGTCGCCTTGGTGAGGCCCGAGAACCCGGCCACCTGGGCCCGCGTCGGGCGTCCGCGGTGAGCGATCGACTGCAGCACGAGGGCGAGGTTGTGGCGCCGCAACGACTGGGAGTTCGCGGGCACCGCGAGTGAGATCGCGGCGCGGCGGATGCCGCGCCGCTCCGTGGCGTCCTCCACGTTGTTAACGCCGCTCGGGTGACCGGCGTGCCGATCGGTCCGCGGTCAGGTCGCGGACCGCGGCGTAGCGCTCGCGCACCTCGGGCAACGGGTCGGCCTCGTAGGTCTTCGTCGAGCTCGAGGGCCAGTCCGGTGGCTCGACGAGGTGCGGCTGCAGAGCCCACGCGGCCTGACGGGCGGCGCCGTCGGCGACGTGCTCGCTCGGTGCGCGCACGACGACCGGCCGCGCCAGGATCGCCGGGGCGGCTTGGCGCACCGCCTCCGATCGGCTCGCGCCGCCTACGAGGATGACGCGCTCGACCGGGACGCCTTGGGCCACCAGCGCGTCGAGCGCGTCGGCGAGCCCGCACAGCACCCCTTCGACCGCGGCCCTCGCCAAGTGCGCCGGGGTGGTGTTGGCCAGCTCGATCCCGTGCAGCGCCCCGGTGGACTCGGGCCGATTCGGCGTGCGCTCGCCCTCGAGGTAAGGCACGAGCGTGAGACCGCCGGCCCCCGGAGGTGCTGAGCACGCGAGGTCGGACAGTCCGGTCTCTTCGACGCCGAGCAGGTCGGCGAACGCCTTGAGGACGCGCGCTGCGTTGACCGTCGCGACGAGGGGCAGGAAGCGCCCCGTGGCATCTGCGAACCCAGCGACCGCGCCGGACGCATCGGCCACGGGTCGCTCGGCCACCGCCGAGACCGTGCCCGATGTCCCGATCGAGAGCACCACGTCCCCTGGTGCGGCGCCGAGCCCGAGCGCGGCAGCGGCATTGTCCCCGGTGCCGGCTCCGAGCACCGCCCCGCAGGCACTGCGACCGGCAGTGCCACTCGGTGCGAGCACGGTCGGCACCCGCGTCGAGCGACCGAAGGCCTGCTCGAGCAAGTCGAACCGGTATGCGCCCGTGGCGGGCGACCAGTACCCGGTGCCGCTGGCCTCGCCGCGATCGGTCGCCAGCGCCTCGAGCGACGGGTGAGCGCTCGAGCCGTCGAGCGAGAGCCTCCACGTCAGCCAGTCGTGGGGCAGGCAGACGGCCTCCGTGCGCCGAGCCGCGTCGGGCTCGTGCTCGGCCAGCCACCGGAGCTTGGTGACGGTGAACGAGGCCACCGGGACGCTGCCGACGGCATCGGCCCAGGCGCGCCTCCCGGCGAGGCCCTCCCCGAGCTCGTCGACGAGCTCGCGCGCCGCGTGCGCGGACCGCATGTCGTTCCAGAGCAGCGCCGGCCGTACGACCTCTCCCTCGCCGTCCAGGCAGACCATCCCGTGCTGCTGTCCGGCGACGGCGATTGCGGCGACGTCACCGAGGCCGCCAGCGTCCGCTACCGCCTGCTCGAGCGCGCGCCACCACGCCTCCGGATGCACCTCGGTGCCGTCGGGGTGCTGCGCTCGACCTTCGCGCACGAGCGCGCCGCTCTCGGCCTCGCGAACGACGACCTTGCACGACTGGGTCGACGAGTCGATTCCCGCGACGAGTGTCACGGTCGCGGCCCGTCGTCGTCCAAGCCGCCCGCCCGCCCCGACCGTCCTGGTTGCCCTGAACTGCCTGGTTGCACCGGACTGCCTGATTGACCTGGACTGCCTGATTGCACCGCGTCCTCAGCGAGCGCCGAGCGCGTGCTCCACGGCGAGCTGGTCGAGGTGAGCGAAGCCGTAGCCGTGCGCCCCCGCCGCTTCCACGTCGAAGTCCTCGAACGCGCTGCGGTCGGCGAGCAGCTCGGTGTAGGTCTCGCCGGGGGCGAGCGTCGGCACGGCGAGCTCGGGCACCCGGCTCGCTGCGAGAGCCGCCTGCACTTCGGGGTCGGCGCGAAATGCCGCGGCGCGCTCTTTCAGCAGCAGGTACGTCTTCATGTTCGACGCGGCCGAGACCCAGACGCCCTCGCTGTCCTCGGTGCGCAACGGCTTGTAGTCGAAGTGGCGCGGGCCGTCGTAGGCCGGCACGCCTCCTGGGCCGCCGTTCTCCAGCAGGTCGACCAGGAAGAAGGCGCTGAGCAGGTCACCGTGGCCGAACACGAGGTCCTGGTCGTACTTCGGACCGTGTTGACCGTTCAGGTCGATATGGAAGAGCTTCCCGTGCCAGAGCGCCTGGGAGATGCTGTGCACGAAGTTCATGCCCGCCATCTGTTCGTGGCCGACCTCGGGATTGACCCCGACCATCTCGTGGTGCTCGAGCGACGAGATGAACGCGAGCGCGCTGCCGACCGTCGGGAGCAGGATGTCGCCCCGTGGCTCGTTCGGCTTCGGCTCGAGGGCGAAGCGGATCGGGTACGCGCGGTCGATGACGTACTGCGCGAGGAGGTCCAGACCCTCGCGGTACCGGTCGAGCGCAGCGCGGACGTCCTTCGCGGAGTCGGTCTCCGCGCCTTCGCGGCCTCCCCAGAAGACGAAGGTGGACGCACCGAGTTCGGCAGCGAGATCGAGGTTGCGCATCACCTTGCGCAGGGCGAAGCGCCGGACGGAGCGATCGTTGCTCGTGAAGGCGCCGTCCTTGAAGATCGGGTGGGTGAACAAGTTGGTCGTCATCATCGGGACCACGACACCCGTGTGGTCGAGAGCGTCACGGAAGCGCTTGATCCGCCGCTCGCGCTCGGACTCGTCCGACCCGAAGGGGATGAGGTCGTCGTCGTGGAAGGTGACGCCCCATGCGCCGAGATCGGCGAGGCGCGTCACCGCCTCGACCGGATCGAGCGGTGCGCGGGTCGGGTCGCCGAACGGGTCACGGGCTTGCCAGCCAACGGTCCACAAGCCGAAGGAGAAGTGATCCTCGCGCGTCGGTGCACTGGCCATGGCGTCCTCCGGACCTCGAGAGCTGGATTTAGTTCAGCATTTGAACTTATGTCTAGCCCCGCGCTGCGTCAAGCGCATTCCGATTCGTCCTCGTCCTCGAGCTTGGCCGCGGATTTGGCGGGATCGGGGAGATGCAGGTCGACGAGCGTCCCCGACGGCGCGGCGCGCGAGATCTCGAGCCAGCCGTGGTGGCTCTCCGCCCGCTCTCGCATGCTGCGCAGCCCGAGGTGTCCCTCCCGCATGGCCACGTCGGTGGAGTCGAAGCCGATCCCGTCGTCGCGGACGGTGATCACCAGGTCGTCACCTTCGTGTCCGACGCAGACCCAGACGTGGCCGGCCCGAGCGTGGCGGCGCACGTTCGCGAGCGCTTCCTGGGTGATCCGGTACGCGACCACGAGTGTGTCGGAGCAGATCTCGCGCCGAAGCTCGCTCACGATCTCGGTCAGAGTGTTGTCGTCGAAGATGCGCGTGGCCAGCGCCTCGAGCGACGCGACGAGGCCTCCGCTCTCGAGGTCCGGCGGGTAGAGGTCGAATACCAGCGAGCGGAGTGACGTCGACGCCCTCCGGACCATCTCTTCCGCATCGACGACCCGGCGGAGGACCTCGGGATCGCTGCAGCGCCGCCGCACGATCCCTAGCTCGACGTTTGCCGCTGCGAGGACCTGGAGGGTGTCGTCGTGAAGCGCCTCAGCGAGCCGGCGTCGCTCCGCGTCCTCGGCGTCGGCTAGGAGGCCGATCAGCGTGTCCCGGTCAATCTCACCGGACCTGTCGTCTATACACATACACACATTCCGACCACAACCAATTCCACGAAGACCTACAAACCCGCACGACGGAGAAGTGCTCAGGCCGCCGAGGCTCGTCGCTCGTCGTCGGGACGCGTCACGACCCGCGATGAACCGGCGGTGGACAGCAATCCATCCCGCTGCAAGCTTCGGCGGACAGCGCTCCTCGCGCTTGTGCACGCCGACGCTATCGCGAGCCTTCTCGGTGCGGGATGTCCAACACTCGTCCCGTGTCGATATTCCCTGGTCCGCTGACGCAGTTTTTCTCGGGCTCACCCTGCTCTAGACATCCAGCTCGTTGACAGCATCGGCTGAGCGTCGGTTAGGTTGGCTCATGACCGTTGTCCTCGACGGTGCCTCGCTCACGATCGAGGACCTCGCGGCGTTGGCTCGCGGCAGCGAGGTCGCTGCGATCGCGCCCTCCGCTCGAGATCGCATGGACAGAGCCCGGGCGGTCGTCGAGGAGGTGCTCGAGCGAGACGAGAGCGTCTACGGGCTGACGACCGGCGTGGGAGAGCGCAAGAGCGTTCGCCTCGGCGAAGCGCATCGCCGGCCGTTCAACACGCTCCTCGTCCGAAGTCACCAGGTCGCTCAGGGACCGCTCGCGCCGCCGGAGGTCGTACGAGCGGTCATGGCCTGCCTCGTGAACTCCTATGCGAAGGGTTTCGCCGGCGTCCGGCCAGCGTTGGCGGAGATGGTCGTCGGCGCGCTCAACGAGGGCTTCGTCCCCGAGGTGCGCACAATGGGCTCGGTCGGGCAGGCGGACCTCGGCCCCATGGCTGATCTCGCCGAGGGCTTGCTCCGCCACACGGGCTTCGAGCTGCAGGAGAACGAAGGCCTCGCTCTCGTCAACAGCAATGCCTTCTCCACCGCATGGGGAGCGCTCGCACACCTCGACGCCGAACGATTGCTCGACACGGCGGACGTGGCCGCAGCGCTCGACCTCGAGGGCTTCGCCGCCAATCTCGACGCACTGCACCAGGTCGTGGCCGACGCCCGGCCCTACGCCGGGATCCGCGTCACCCTCGCTCGCCTGCACGAGCTCCTCAGGTCGAGCGCGCTGTGGAAGCAAGGGACCGCCCGCAACCTGCAGGACCCGCTGACGTTCCGCTGCATCCCGCAGATCCACGGCGCCGCTCGAGATGCGCTCGCCTACGCGCGCGGCGTCATCGAGACCGAGCTCAACAGCGCGCAGGGAAACCCGGCGGTCGTCGAGTCCGAGCGCCGGATGGTGTCGGTGGCCAACTTCGAGATCCTCCCGTTCGCCGCCGCGCTCGACTTCGAGCGCATCGCCCTGGCACCGGTGCTGACCTCGGCGATGGAGCGCACCGTCAAGCTGCTCCAGCGCCCCTCGTCGGGGCTCGCTCCGGGCCTGGCGGCGGCGTCGAACACCGGTGAGGACGCCCTCGCCGAGTTCGCGGTCGCCGCGCAAGCGCTCGCGATCGAGGCGCGCCTCCTTGCGCAGCCCGTCTCGTACGAGCTCGCGAGCACGAGCGCGGCCGACGGTATCGAGGACCGGACGACGATGGCGCCGCTGTCGGCGCGTCGGCTGTCCGAGACGACCGAGCTCGGCGCGCGCCTGATCGCGATCGAGCTGCTCGTGGCGGCTCAGGCGATCGATCTGCGCGCCGTCGAGCATCAGGGTGACGGGACCAAGGCTGCCTACAGACTCGTGCGCTCAATCGTGCCGTTCACCGGCAGCGGCGAGGCGCCTCCCCACGACCTCGAGCCCTTGGTCGACGCGGTGCGGGCGGGAGCCTTCGCCGGCGCCCACGTCCCCGACCGGGCGAGACCGGGTCGGAGCACGAGCGGCTGAGCCGCCGGCGGCCTATGACACCCTTTCTCGCAATGGAGCGCGCTTCCCCCCCGTCGCACCGCCGGCGTCGTCGCCGAGGCTCGTTGCGCCGCCGGCTTCTGGCAACGCTGACCGGGGGAGTTGCTCTCGTTCTCCTCGCCGGGGCTGCCCGGATCGTGACCGAGACGCCACCCGCGCTTCGAGTGAGCCGCCTCCTTGCGACGACGGTGCCCTTCCCGGGGAAAGCGCCGGAGCTGGCCTGGCCGCCAGCCGGCGAGGCAGCAGCGGGCGTCGCCGGGCTCGGAGCCGTCGGCTCCTCGGGCGGCGACGTAGCGATGCCGATCGCGAGCCTCGCGAAGATCATGACCGCCTACCTGGTGCTTCGCGACTACCCGCTGCCGGTCGGGAAGGCGGGCTTTCGCGTCACGATCAGCGAGGCAGATGTCGCGGACTACCACGCCCGGCTCACCCAGCAGGAGTCCATCTTGGCGGTCGCGGATGGCGAGGTCCTCACCGAAGCGCAACTGCTGGAGGCCCTGATGCTCCCGTCGGCCAACAACGTCGCGGCGCTGCTCGCAGCACACGACGCCGGGTCCGAGCAGGCCTTCGTCGCGAAGATGAACGCGACCGCGCGCCAGCTCGGGATGGTGCACACGACCTACACCGACCCGAGCGGCTACGACTCGACGACCGTCTCGACGGCGTCGGACCAGCTGCGTCTCGCCACCGTCGCGATGCGCAACGATGAGCTCGTCCATATCGTCGCGATGCCCGCCGTCACCCTGCCCGTCGCGGGCGTCGTGCGGAACTTCGACTACCTCCTCGGCCACGGCGGCTTCGTCGGGGTCAAGACCGGCTCGGAGAGCAGCTCCGGCGGCTGCTTCGTCTTCGCCGCCCGCCGGGAAGTAGCGGGGCGAGCCGTGACGATCCTCGGCGTGGTGCTCGGGATCGACAGGGGGCAGTCGGGCACCGAAGCGCTCGTCAGCGCCGCGCTCGCCGCGTCGAGCCGCCTGGCGGACTCGCTCGCCGGGGCGCTGGCGGTGCGCACCGTGGTGCCGGCCGGCACCCCTGTGCTCGAGGTGGTCGGGGCGCAGGGCCGGCGGGTGCGCGTGAGCACGACCACCGCCGTGCGCCGCCTCGGTTGGGGTGCGATGGCTGTCGCAGTGCGGCTGAGAGCGCGAGCGGTGGGGCGCGGCCTCACCGCCGGTGAGCAGGTCGCCGTGGTGTCGGTCGCCGACGGCTCGCCGGCAGCTACGCCGGCGGACGCGACTGCGACGATGCCGTCGCTCTCCTTCGGCTGGCGGCTGAGCCATCTGCTGTAGCCGTGGCCCATCGAAGGCCTGTCGTGACTATGGCCCACCGGTGGCGGAAAGGGCGGCACGCTGCTCCCGGAGCGCCCGCCGCACCACGGGCACGTAGCCGGCGGCGGCTGCGAGGGAGAGCACGAGCGAGGGCCCTACGAGGACCCAGGCGGCGACGTCTGCGACATGGGCCCATCCGCCCGGCCCGTGACCGAGCAGCAGCAGCGGAAAGCAGACCATGAGGCCGAAGGTCGCGGCCTTGCCCGTCCGGCTGACGTCGATGCGGGGAGCGCCGCGCGAGGCGAGCACGAGCACGGCTCCCGCGACTATCGCCTCACGTCCGAGCACCACCGAGGCGAGCCACAGCGGTACGGCGTGATAGACGACCATCGACGACATCGCGGCACCGAGAAGGATCCGGTCGGCCACCGGGTCGAGTACTTTTCCGAGGGTCGTCACCTGGTCGAACCGTCGCGCGATGTAGCCGTCGGCGAAGTCCGTGATGCCACCGATAGCGAGGAGCACCGTCGCCAACACCCGGTCGTCGCGTGCAAACAGCAGCGCCAGGTAGCCACCGACGAAGAAGACGCGCGAGATCGACAACGCGTTCGGGACGGTGAGGATGCGACCGAGATCCCCTGCTTCCTGGTCGCTTTCCACCTGCGGCAGTGTAGGGAACTCGCCCGAGGGCCCGCGCACGCCGGCGCCTCGAGGCGCGGAGACCCGCGACTTCTCAGCAACTTCCCCTAAACGACCTACGTGGCACTCAGCTCGGGTCCAGCTAACTCACAAACGACGGCTGTTGACTGGCAGTGCACTTGGTTTCCATGGATTACCGCCATGGAGGGACGTCCCCGAGGAGGGGCCATGAACGAAGACGACACGCCAACGAACCCGACAGAGCCTCCAGCCGGAGGACAACCGTTCGATTCCGATTCTGCATTCGCGGCCTGGCAGTTCCCGCCAGCGCCGCCTCCCGCGCCGGAGCGGGGAAGGCCTCGTCGCTCGACTAGCGTCGCCGTGGCAGCCGGTCTGCTCGCCATGACCGGCCTAGGACTCGGTCTCAGCAACGTCGCCTGGAGCACCAGCTCGCCTGGTTCGAGCACGACTACGGCCTTGGCGTCGAAGTCGTCTACGGCGTCGGTCGCCGCGGGCGTCGATCCGGGGCTCGTCGACATCGTGACGACGTCGAGCCTGACCGGAGCCGAGGCCGCCGGTACGGGCATGGTCCTCACCTCGAACGGTGAGGTCCTCACGAACAACCACGTGATCAACGGGTCGACCTCGATCAAGGTTACCGACGTGGGCAACGGCAAGACCTATACGGCGAAGGTGGTCGGCTACGACACGACGAGCGACATCGCCGTCTTGCAGCTCGAGAACGCCTCCGGCCTGCAGACGGTGAAGCTCGGAAACTCCTCCAGCGTGAGCGCGGGCGAGGCCGTCGTCGGGATCGGCAACGCGGGTGGGACGGGCGGCACGCCGAGCGTCGCCGCCGGATCGGTGACGGCTCTCGCCCAGACCATCACGGCGAGCGACGCTGGCGCCGGGACCTCAGAGCGCCTGACGGGCCTCATCGAGACCAATGCCAACATCCAGCCGGGCGACTCGGGAGGCCCCCTGGTCAACGCCAGCGGACAAGTCGTCGGGATGGATACGGCGGCGTCGGCGGGAGTGCAGTTCCAGTCCGCTGCGTCGACGGCGACCCAGAGCTACGCGATTCCGATCAATGAGGCTCTTACGATCGCCAAGCAGATCGAATCCGGGTCGGCCTCGTCGACCGTGCACATCGGTACGACCGCGTTCCTCGGGGTCGAGGTGCAGCCGAGCACGGCGGGGACGATCGGCGGCAACGGAGGCTTCGGCGGCTTCCGCGGCTCGGGAGGATTCGGGGTCGGCGGCTCGTCCACCACCACCGCCTCGGGCGCGGTGATCGTGGGAGCGGTCGCGGGCTCACCGGCCGCCACGGCCGGGTTGGGTGCGGGTGACACGATCACGTCGCTGAATGGTCACAAGGTCACCTCGGCGAGCTCGCTCTCGAGCGTGATGACGACCGAGCGCCCGGGTGCCATCGTCAGGGTGACCTACCTGGACGCGAGCGGCACCTCGCACACGGTGACCTTGCGGACCGTCGCAGGACCGGCCCAGTAGGAACCAGGCCGTCCGGGCGGTCCGCCCGGACGGCCTCGTTACCTCGGACGGCCTCGTTGCCTCGGACGGCCTGGATACACTGCGCGGATCGCGAGGAGGAGATCTGATGCAGTACGTGAACCTCGGCTCGACCGGCGTGCAGGTGTCGCGCGTGTGCATGGGCTGCATGAGCTTCGGCGTGTCGTCACGCGGACCTCACCCGTGGACCCTCGACGAGCAGGCGAGCCGCCCGCTCATCCAGCGAGCGCTGGAAGCGGGGATCAACTTCTTCGACACGGCGAACGTCTACTCCGACGGCACGAGCGAGGAGATGGTCGGCCGGGCGCTTGCTGACTTCGCGCGCCGGAACGAGATCGTCCTCGCGACGAAGGTGCGTGGTCGGATGCGGCCCGACGCCAACGGAGCGGGGCTCTCGCGCAAGGCGATCATGACCGAGATCGACAACAGCCTCTCGCGGCTCGGCACCGACTACGTGGACCTCTACCAGGTGCACAGCTGGGACCCGACCACGCCCATCGAGGAGACGCTCGAGGCGCTGCACGACGTCGTGAAGGCGGGCAAGGCCCGCTACATCGGTGCGTCGAACATGCGCGCCTGGCAGTTCTCCAAGGCGCTCTATCTCGCCGACAGCCACGGCTGGACCCGCTTCGTCACGATGCAGGACCACTACAACCTGCTCTACCGCGAGGAAGAGCGCGAAATGTTCCCGCTCTGCGCCGATCAGCGCGTCGGCGTCATCCCCTGGAGCCCCCTCGCGCGCGGCCGTTTGACTCGTGACTGGGACGAGGCAAGCTCGCGCAGCGAGACGGACGAGTTCGGCAAGGGGCTGTACCGCGGTGACGAGGACGACCGCCGCATCGTCGGGCAGGTCGCCTCGATCGCCGCCGAGCGCGGCGTTCCCCGTGCACAGGTCGCCCTGGCCTGGGTCCTTCACCAGCCTTTGGTGACCGCGCCGATCGTCGGCGTGACGAGACCGGGCCATGTCGACGACGCCGTCGCGGCGCTGGAGCTCGAGCTGAGCTCGGAAGAGCTCGAGCGCCTGGAGCAGGCGTATCGCCCCCGCGCCGCCCAGCCCGTGGGTTGAGCGGCGCGGGGCCTGCGCTCTGCGTCTCTCGCTCCGTCCGCACGCGCCCGCACGAGCCGAGCAGCGCGGGTGGAGGCGACGAGGGTCGGCGGGCTCCGTTACGTTAGTGACGCCAAGTGGCATCCAGTCGCTCGTTGCGTCGCGAGGGCGCGTCGGTGGAGAGTCCAAGGGGGCGCATGAGCAAGGGTCGGGAAGCGGTCGGCCGGTCTCCCGCTGCCGCGCACCCCGGTCGCGATGAGTCGGCGGCGCCTTCCAACGGCGAGGTCGTGATGCCCCTCCCCGGCGTTGCCCCGGCCGGGTCCGCGCCCGCGGTGCGCGTGCGGCGGGGTCTCACGCCGTTCAAGATCGGCGTCGCCGGGGTTGCGACTCTAGCTTTCGTCGGGCTGGTCGCCATGCTGTTCGCCGCCTCCGTGCGTGCGGTTCCCGGCAACTCCGACGGTGCGACCGTGATCCTCGAAGGCCAGGCGATCGGCGCCGGCCATCTGACCCTGCACGGCTGGTTCCTCTCCTTCGATTCCTTCTGGGGCAGCGACGCTCTGGTGTATGCCGTGGCAGTGCTGTTCACCGGCGTTCGGGCGGCGCTTCTCAACGTCGTCCCCGCGCTCCTCGGTGCGCTCGTCGTCGTCGTGGGCGTCCACCTGGCGCGAGACGACCGTCGCGCCGCGCCCGCCTGGGCCGGCGCGGTGACCGTGCTCGCCTTGCTGGGCCTGCCCAGCTATGCCCTCTCGGTGTTCTTCCTCCAGGGGCCCCTCCACGTGGGAACGGCGCTCTGGTGCCTCGTGGCCTTCGCGCTTTTGCAGCGTCCAGAGGTTCGCTGGAGGTGGGCCGTCGCCGTCGTCCTGCTCGCCGCGGCGGCGGACGGCGATCTCCAGGCCATCGCGTTCGGCATCGCCCCGGTGCTCGTCGGCGGTCTCCTCGCGATGGCGCGGCGCCGCGACTGGCGCGCCGGCTTCGGTGCCGTGAGCGCGGTTGCCGCGAGCGTCGCCTTGGCATTCGTGGTGCGCGAGGTGGCCAAGGTGATCGGCACCTTCGTCGTCAACAAGTCGAACCCGATCGCGACCCATACCCAGATGGGCGCCAACATCTCGCTCGCCTTCGAGTACTCGGCGAAGATGCTCGGGTTCGGTAGCGCGGGCTTCGGCAGCGGGGGGATGCCGGGCGTCCTCGCGGGCGTGCACGTCGTGGGGGTGGTGCTCGTGGCCGCGGGCGTGCTCGTGGCGCTCGTCGATCTCGTGCGCGGCGCCGCCACCGGCTCGTCTCGAGGGGAGGACGCTCGGAACCGTTGGCGGCTGGACGACGTGCTCGTCCTGGCAGTTCTGGCCGACCTCGCCGTCTTCGTGGTCCTCACTCCGGCGACGAACGTGAGCTACGCGCGTTATCTCACTGCCGCGGTCGTATTCGCCGTGGTGCTCGCCGGCCGCCTCGTCGCCCGGATCGTGGCAGCGCTGCCCTCTGGATGGCCGGCGCGTTTGGCGACGACGGCGGGCGTCGCCGCAGCCGCGTGCTTCGCCGCAGGGTTCGGCTACAACCTGGCCCAGCCGGTGAAGCAGCAGCCCGCTGCCCAGCTCGGCCAGTACCTGCTCAGCCATCACCTACGAGTGGGGATCGGCGACTACTGGAGCTCGTCCATCGTGACGGTGGAGACCCACGAGGACGTCCAGGTCCGACCGGTTACCGCACTTCCTGCAGGTCGGATCGTCAGCTACACCCGGAACTCGTCACGAACCTGGTACTCGGGCAAGTCATTCCAGTTCCTCGTCTTCAACGCGGCGCTCCCGTTCGGCGACGTCGACGCCGCAACAGCACGTGCGACGTTCGGGCCGCCGGCGCACACCTACGCGACGGACGGCTACCTCGTGCTCGTCTGGAGCCATCGCATCACCGTCGCTTCGGGGACCTCCTGACGCGCGGAGGGCCTAACCCGTTCCGGTTGCGAAGTACTGCTCGACCGCTTTGGCGAGCCCGGTGGCGATGACGCGCTGACCGTCGGGGCTGGCCGCGATCGAGGCTTCGAATGGATCGGTGATGAACAGTGGCTCGATCAGTGCGCCCGGCATCGTGCTCGGGGTGGAGAAGAAGCCGGGCATCGCCGGCCCGAGCACCATCAGGTGGCCGTACTTCGCTCCGCTGCTCGACAGAGCCGGCCCCCCGAGGCTGACGTCCGACATCACTCCGTCGTCGGGTATCGCCCACCCGTGCGCGTTCAGCGCGGCGAGCACGTCGCGCTGAACGAACGTGGCGAGGCGCAGGCTCTTGTGCCAGAACGGCCGCGCCCGGTCGTAGGCGGTGACGCTTCCGGCGTCGGCTTGCGATCCGCCTGCGTCGAAGTAGACGGCGACGAGTACGTCGGCGTCGGCACGGTCTGCGCAGATGTCCCGTGCGGCGATCTCGCGCTCTTCGCCGACCACGGTAAACAGGTTGCCGTCGACGTCGCCGCTGACGAGGCGCCGCATGACCGTCTGGCGCGTCCGCGAGTCCACGACGCGAAAGCCGTCGGCACGCAGCAGCGCAGTCGTGGCGAGCTCGACGGGAAGCGTCTCGTCGCCCTCGTGGACGGCCCGCCCGGACGACGTGACGCCGACGGCGCCCGGGTCGATACCGCCGTGGCCGGCATCGATGAAGACCGTCTCGTGACGGTCGCCCGATGTCGGGGAGTAGGCCACGCACGAACCTGTCGTGAACAGCGATGGATCGAGGGCGACGCCTCGAGCGCTCGCGGAGAGCGCGTCCCCCCCGTGCGTCGTGGCGGTGGCGAACGGGGAGGGTGCTGATCGCGCGCGGCTCTGGTGCGACAGCAGCAGGAACGCCGAGACACCGATCACGACAGCGACGCCGGGCCAGCGAAGGCGACGGCGCCGTGGTCGTGTCGCCGAGTGAGCTCGTCGTGGCCGAGGCGGCTCGGTCACGACGCCGACATGCGCCGCGGGCCCGGCCGTGCGCGCGCGTGCTTCGCCAAAGGCTTCGTTCCCTCGCAACTCTCCGTCGTGGCCTGTCACGGACAGTACCCGGGGTCAAGGCCGTGGTAGCGGCACACCCGCTATGCGGGTATGCCGGGGCCGTCTGAGCTGGGCTTTCCAGAACTATTCCTCAAGGTCACGGCTCATCCAGCCGAAGGTTCTTGTGGGGTTTCGCCAATGGCCGTTGCGAACACGAACGAGCACGTTGACGACCGGCCGGTCGTGGGGTTGGATGGCTGGCGAGGCGTGGCACCCGGCCGCGGGCTCGACGGGAGGCGCGTGCGGTCTCGCCGGGACGAGATGGAGCTGCTCGCCGCGCTGACCGATGCCGTCCGTGCTCACCCCGCCGTCGACGTCCTTCCTGTCGCTTGCGAGCTGCTCGCCGAGCTGTTCGGAGCTGTGAGCTGCCGCGTCGTCGTGCTCGGTGACGACGGTCGTCTCACCGAGCGGGCCTGCGCGCCCCCCGACGGTCTATCTGCGATCACGGCGGTCGAGCGCGAACGGCAGCACGAGGCGCTGGCCCCGCTCGTGGAACAGGTTCTACGCCACGGCGACGTGCGCCAGGCATGGTGGCCGGCTACCGGCGTCGCTCGCCGCCCATTCGAGAGAGACGCCACAGGCGCGCTCGCGCTAGCCGCACCCCTCGACGACCGGGCGGTGATGGTGCTCGAGCTGGGCGTCAGACCGTCGTGCGCCGACGACGTCCAGCTCGTGGCTATTGCGGCGGCTTTGGTCTCCGACGCAGCGCGTGACGAGCGTCGCCTGAAGGAGCACACCCAGCAGGAAGTGATTGCCGCCGCTATGCGCCAGCTGCTCGAGACCGGGATTCGTGCGGGGTCCCCCATCGAGGCCGCGGCTGCACTCGCGAGCACGGCCGCGAGGGTGCTCGACTTTCCGGTCGCCTGCGCCTACCTGGTCGACGATGCCGGCCGAATCTCCGAGGTGGTGACGGTCGGAGCACGCCCGGGCCGCGGCGAGGCGCTCCGAGCGAGGCTCGTCGGCGAGCTCGCTGCCGGTTCGCCGGTGTGGCGCCGGACGGTGGAGGGACCGGAGGCCGGTCCCAATCTCATAGCCGACACGACCGCCCTCGGGGTCGTCCGGGCAGGAGGCGTCGCCCAGGTGCTCGGGCTGCGCTCCTTGGCCACCATCCCTCTGCTGTCGAGCGACGGGCCACTCGGTGTCGTGCTGTGCGGGGACACCGAGCCCCGAAGCCAGTGGCAGCGCGGAGTCCGAGAGCTGCTCGCGCAGCTCGCGCTCGAGGGCACGGTCGTGGTGGACAACGCGCGGCTGCGCGAGGCGGAGCGCCACGAGGCCAGCCACGACTCGCTCACCGGCCTCCTCAACCGCCGTGCGTTCTCGGACCAGCTTCGCCGGGCGCTCGAGAGCTCGGGGCAGTCCGGAGTTCCGGCAGCGGTGCTGCTGCTCGATCTCGACCGGTTCAAAGAGGTCAACGACTACCTCGGACACCACCGTGGCGACGTACTTCTCGTCGACGTGGCCGATCGGCTGCGCACGTCTGTGCGGGACGGGGACGTGCTTGCCCGTCTCGGTGGTGACGAGTTCGCACTGCTGCTCACCACAGGAGCGAGTCGCGCCGGCACGGAGGCCGTCGCCGTGAAGATCGCGGAGATCATGGACACTCCCTTCGAGGTCGGGGAGCATCTCCTCCACATCGAGGCGAGCATCGGCGTCGCCAGCTTCCCCGACCACGCCGCCGATGCCGACGCGCTCCTCCAGCGTGCGGACCTGGCGATGTACGCGGCGAAGCGATCGGGCCGCGGTCACGAGCACTACGACCCGACCGTCGCCGATCGGGATGCCGACGACCTCGGCCTGCTCGGCGAGCTGCGTCGTGCGGTGCACGAGCCCTCCGAGCTGCTGCTCCACTTCCAGCCGAAGATCGACCTGCGTACGGGCGCGGTGACGGGAGCCGAGGCGCTCGTGCGCTGGATGCATCCCCGCCAGGGCTTGCTCGGACCCGACCGGTTCGTCCCGCTCGCAGAGGAGACGGGCCTCGTCCGCGCCCTCACCGCCTGGGTCGTCCCGGAGGCCCTGCAGCAGCTTCAGACGTGGCGAGAGGCCGGCCTCGACCTCAGCGTCGCGGTGAACATCTCCGCACGGGACGTGGACGATCGCGAGCTGCCGGCGAAGGTCGCGGACTGGCTGTCCGCCTGCGGCCTCGATGGTACGAAACTCGTGCTCGAGGTCACCGAGCGAACCGTCATGACCGAGCGGGCATCGACGATCGACGCCCTGCAGCGGCTGCGCGAGCTCGGCGTCAAGGTGAGCCTCGACGACTTCGGCACCGGCTACTCGTCGCTCGCGTACCTCGAGTCCCTCCCGGTCGACGAGATCAAGATCGACCAGCAGTTCCTGCGCCTCGGCCGCTCTCGGCGCTCGGTGATCCGCTCGATCATCGCCCTCGGCCACGATCTCGATATGCGGGTCGTCGCCGAGGGCGTCGAGACGGCCGAGCATGCGCAGTGGCTCGCCCGGATGGGCTGCGACGAAGCCCAGGGCCACCACTTCAGCCCGCCGCTCGATCCACAGGCGTTCGCTCTCTGGATGGCCGACGACGCCGACGACGTCTATATCGTCCGGCCGAACCTCGACTGATTCCCCCGTCGACTGATGCGCCCGTCGACTGATGTGCCCGTCGACTGATATGCATAGCGACTGTGCATATTGTCCGGTTCACGCGTTCGACCTCCGCTCAGCCCGAGGCGGGAGTGCTCGGCGAGGACGGCACGCTCACGCCGATCGGCTCGACGCTCGCCGAACTGCTGCAGCTCGACCTCCCCTCGATGCGGGAGCGCTGCGAAAGGGCCGCCGGCGAGCGGCTCGAGCTCTCGGCGGTGTCGTTGCATCCCCCCGTCGAGGCGAGGATGGAGGTCTGGGCCGCGGGGGTCACCTACGAGCGGTCGCGAGACGAGCGCATGAAGGAGAGCACGGCCGCCGCGTCGGTCTACGACGACGTGTACGACGCGCCGCGCCCGGAGCTGTTCTTCAAGTCGGTGCCCTGGCGGGTCGCCGCCGACGGCGATCCGATTGGCATCCGGGAGGACAGCGCGATCGACGTACCGGAGGCCGAGCTCGCCCTCGTGGTGAACGCTCTTGGTGCGATCGCCGGGTACACGATCTGCAACGACGTCTCGTCGCGCAGCATCGAGGGGGAGAACCCCCTGTACCTGCCCCAGGCGAAGATCTACTCCGGCAGCTGCTCGCTGGCGAGCAGGGTGCGCCCTTCTTGGGAGGTCCCCGACCCCTATGCCTTGCAGATCTCCGTCGCGATCGAGCGATCGGGCTCCGCCGTCTACGAGGCCTCCGCGTCGACAGCGCGACTCCACAGGCGCCTCGACGACCTCGTGTCCTGGCTCGGCCGGGAGATGGACTTCCCCGACGGCGCCATACTGTCGACCGGCACGGCGCTCGTGCCGGATCTTCCCTTCACCCTCGAGGTCGGGGACGTGGTGCGCGTCGCCATCCCGGGCATCGGCGGGCTCGTCAATCCGGTGGCGGCCGCCACTACCATTCTGCACGCCAAATAGGTCCTCAATGGCGCCGCGGGCGCCGGTGCACCGCGGGGGCATAGCGCCTCTCCTAGACTCGGGTTCCTTCCTATGGCGGCTCCGAGAACCTCCGCGCGTCACGGCCGCCGAGCGATCCGCTCGGGCGTGCTGGTCGCGGAGCTCGCGGCGGGCGTCTTCCTCCTCGGCTGCGCCGCCCTCGCCGGCCTGCTGCTCGTGCACCGTCCGTGGCCGAACCGTCTGGACGTCGCGGGCTACGCGCTCCTCCCGGCCGATCCCACCTCTCGGCTGTACAACGACATCGCGCTCGCCGGCTCGCTGCGCGTCCTCGTGGGTGGTGTGGTGATCGCTGCGCTCGTGTCCTTCTGGCAGGACCGTGCTCGCGCGCTTACCTGCCTCGTCGCTCCCGCGGTCGCGGTGTTCGTCACCGAATGGGTCGCCAAGCCGCTGGTCGGTCGGCGCGTCTCCGTGGTCGGTGGCGTGGTCGGCGGCAACTCCTACCCGTCGGGGACCGTGACAGCGGCCGCGGCGCTCGCGCTCGCGCTCGTGCTAGCCGCCCCGCGCCTGGCACGGCCCATCCTCGCCTTCCCGGCGGTGTGCGTGGTCGGCGCCGTGTGCGCCGCGGTCGTCGCCATGCGCTGGCACTATCCGACCGATGCCCTCGGGGGTCTGTGCGTGGGAGTAGGGACGGTGCTCGTGATCGATGGCGTGCTCCACCTGCCCGGGGCCATCCGGGCGCGTCGCGAAGCGTCGCACGGCGTAGTGCGCGAGCTGGAGCGCCGCGGCGCGTCGAACGAGCTCGACACGGCCGCATTTGCCGAGGTGGCTGCGAACGGCTGAGCCGCGCCGGCTCGAAGTTTCAGTCCTCGTCCGAGAGGGACTCCGGATCATCGAGCAGCGCACCGGCCTCGATCGCCTCCACCTCGTCGAGTGGTACCTGGTCGTCGTCCCGGTCGTCGTCGAAGTCGACCTCGCTGTCTCGGGGTGCCACGTCGGCCGCATCCTCGGGGTCGAGCGCCTCCTCGTGCTCGATGATCGGGACCGAGTCGTTGGGATCGCTCACGTGCACGTCCTCCTGGGCCTATACCGACCCATCGCGGGACGGTCTAGACATCCTTCCAGGCGCTGCGCACCGTCGAGGACGCGCACGCCGGCGAGGCCGACAAGCAGGTCCTTCGCGGCGACGTGCCCCGACCCCAGACGGGCTGGGCACTGCGCTGCGATCGGCGAGCGGGCAGCAGGGCCAGTCCGATCAGCGCGTACAGCGGCATCGCTCCGACGTCGACGGCGCTGCCCGTGAAGAGCCCGCCGAGGTCCTCGCCGATCACCCAGAAGACCAGGCATGCAAGGAGCCCGAGCTCGAGCAGCTTGGCTCGCCCTGGACCGTTCGCGATGGCCGCGGCGCCCACGGCGAGCTCGGTGGCGATGAGCGCCGCGGTGACACCGGGCCCGTGGGTCGCACTGAAGCGGGCGAGGCCGCGGTCTGCCGCGGCGAGGAGCCCGGGCTCGCCTAGCGAAGCCATCTGGAAGTTCGCCGACAGCTTGAAACCGAGCGTCTCGACGGGGATCGCCTGAAGGACGGCGCCCCCGCACCAGAGCAGGCCCCATAGGAGCGCCGTGGTCCGTTCGCCGAGGGCACCGAAGTGGGCCGGCGCGCGGCCCGCGTCATCCGACCGGACGACGGGGTGCTCCTGGGCAGCTCTGCCGGGCGCGGGAGAGCGTGGGAGCACGATCACGGCTGCGAGCACGTAGAGCAGGGCAGGCCCCGGTCCACCGGTCGGAAGCATCGCGAAACCGGTCGCGAGGTTCCCGAGCGCCTCGCCGAGCACCCACACCCCGAGCGCCCACGGAACCGACAACAGGAGAGCCGATCTCCTCGTGCGGGGGACGACGATTGCCACGCCGAGAGCGATCTGTACGAGGGCCACTCCGAGGCTGCCTGCCAGGGGATGCGCTGCGAAGACAGACGCGACGCGCAGCACCATCGACTGGGCCCACGCCGGCTGGCCCATGGCGCCGTCGGCGATCGTCCCGGCGAACGACGCCCCCCTGTTCGCCGGCTGGAGCTGCAGAAGCCCATCGACGATCCAGGCCAGACCGAGCGCTACCTGCAGCCGGCTGAGGCGGCGCATCGTGCCCCCGCTACTCGACGGTGAGCGTGCCGGTCATGAACGGGTGGATCGCGCAGTGGAACGCGTACGCGCCCTTCGCCGTCGGAGCCGTCAGGGACGCGCTCGACCCAGGTGCGATGTTCCCGGTCGTGAAGTGCGCGACCGGTGTCGCGCCGGGCGTCGCGGTGAACGTGTGGGTGACGCTGTCGTCGTTGGTGACGACGATCCGTTCACCCGGTGCGACGGTGAAGCGCGCCGGCGCGAAGGTGAAGTTCTTGATCGTCACGTGGATCGCCTGCGCGGAGGTCGCGACCTTCGAGCGACCCGAGCCGGCCGGGGCACCCGGGGAGTTGGCGACAGCGAGGACGAACGCCAGCAGTGCGAGGGCGCCGAGGGGTGCCAGTGAGCGTCTTCCGGCGTCGATCATCACGGGGGGTGCCGTCGACCGGGTCGGCTCGGGCGCGTACCACGCCGCGTAGGCGCCGAGGACGACGAACGTCGCCACCTCGAGCGCTCCGGCGACCACGCCTGCCGTGGTGCGGACCTCGTCGAAGCCGAACAGCCCGATCCACAGGCTCAAGATGTAACCGCCGAGCGTCGTCACGGCGAACCCCGCCCCGCCCAGTGCCACGAGCCGGCGTGGGATGACGAGCACGGCGCCCGCGAGCACGAAGGCCGAGACGACCTGGAGCAGGAAGAGCGGCCCGATCGTGGGGATGTGGCGGTAGCCGGTCAGGTACAGGTCGAGGTGGATGCCTCCGGTCGCGAGTAGCAGTCCCGCGCCGGCGCCGCGCAGCAGCGCGCCCGCGGAAGGGACGGCGGATCGAGTGGTTGCGCCCGGCGTGTCGGAAGCCATAGTCGGTGGTACGGGGCGTGGGCGCCTTTGGATTGCGGCTAGTGTCATCGTGCCTGGCTATTGGCCGGGCTGATCGTCGGCATGGACGCCGACGGGGCCTCGGGATCTCTGCTCCAGCTGGCCTACTCTTTCCGCCGACTGGAGCTTCTGTGCCCCGTACTTTCGCCGACCTCGGCGTGCCCGCTGATATCACCGCGCTGCTGGACAAGCGCGGCATCACCTCCGCGTTCCCCGTCCAGGAGGCGACGCTGCCCGACGGGCTCGCAGGCCGCGACGTATGCGGCCGAGCGCCGACGGGCTCCGGCAAGACGCTCGCCTTCGGCATCCCGATGGTGGCAGCTGTGGGCAAGGCCGATCCGAAGCGGCCGCGCGGACTCGTGCTCGTCCCGACGCGTGAGCTGGCCGCACAGGTGGCGAAGGAGCTCACCGCGCTGGCGGGCGCTCGACGGCTCAAGGTCGCCACGTTCTACGGCGGCACCGGGTACGGCATCCAATGCCAGACGCTGCGGCGCGGCGTCGACATCGCGGTGTGCTGCCCGGGGCGTCTCGAGGACCTCGTCGCCCGCGGAGACCTGCGCCTCGACGGCGTCGATCTCGTCGTCGTGGACGAGGCGGACCGCATGGCGGACATGGGCTTCTTGCCGGCGGTGCGTCGCATCCTCGACCAGACCCGCTCGGATCGCCAGACATTGCTGTTCTCGGCGACGCTCGACGGCGACGTCGACGTGCTGATCCGTCGTTACCAGCGTGATCCCGTCCGTCACGACATCGTCGTCGAGGACAGCGACTCGAGCGTCGTGCACCACCTCTTCTGGCGGTCGGCTCGCGAGGAGCGGGTCACGATCACCGCCGACGTCGTCGCCCGCCACGGGACAGCCGTCGTCTTCTGCCGGACCCGACGTGGGGCCGACCGCCTCACGAAGCAGCTCGTGGCGGCCGGGATCGGCGCCGTCCCCATCCACGGCAGCCGCAGCCAGAGCCAGCGCGAAGCGGCGCTCGCGGCGTTCTCGGCCGGGCGCGCCCAGGCGCTCGTCGCGACCGATGTCGCAGCTCGCGGGATCCACGTGGACGATGTCGCGTGCGTCGTGCACTTCGACCCGCCGGCGGACGAGAAGGATTACGTCCACCGCTCCGGGCGCACCGGTCGAGCAGGTGCCGACGGCATCGTGGTGAGCCTGGTCGGCGACGACCAGGTCGCGGAGGTGCGGGCGTTGCAGCGAGCGCTCGGGCTTCCCGAGCGCCTCGGCCGACCCGGCGAAGCACCCCCGAACGCCGGCGAGCGTCCCGCACGCGTGTCGGTAGCCGCCGGCAGTGCTCGTAGCGAGACACGCGGGGAGCGGTCGAGCGCGACGGGCAACGGTTCGCGCGGCCGCCAGCAGGCGAACGGTGCACGATCCGACGGACGCCGCGCCGGCGCTCGCGCCGCGGGCCCGCGTCGCGCGCACGAAGGTGCCGACAGGGCACACGCGAACGGCGCCCGCCCGGCTGCCGTGCGCTCCGGCGGCACGGACGCCGCTCGGGGCGAGGTGCGGTGGTTCGACGCGGGGCGAGGCTTCGGCTTCATCGCTCCGGACTCGGGCGGGCGCGACGTGTTCGTGCACAAGAACCAGCTGCGTGCGGGCAGCGTTTCGCTGTCCGAGGGCCAACGCGTCGCGTTCGCCGTCGGCGCCGGAGTGCGTGGGCCCGAGGCGTCGGACGTGCGCCCGGCCTGAGCCGCGGCGCGGCGCCGCTACTGCGGCGCTTTTGCGACGAGATCCGGAGTCAGCGAGCCGAGGCTCACTGCGCCGGTGAGGGCCATGGCCTCACGCAGCTCGTCGCCGAGCTCGGCGACGAGCCGCTCAACTCCGGCCGCGCCGCCGGCGGCGAGCGCCCCCGCGACCGGTCGCCCCACGAGCACCGCGCGGGCGCCGAGGGCGAGCGCCTTGAGCACGTCGGTGCCGCTGCGAAGCCCACCGTCGACGTAGACCTCGGCATGTCCGGCGACGGCGTCGACCACCTCGGCGAGCGCGTCCGCGCTGGCGACGGCGCCGTCGAGCTGGCGGCCGCCGTGGTTCGAGACGACGATCCCCGCCGCGCCGGCGTCCAGGCACTCGAGCGCGTCGTCGGCTCGAAGCACGCCCTTGACGACGACGGGCAGGCCGGCGATCGCGGCCAGCCAGCCGATCGTCTGGAGGTCGATCGACGGGTCCTGCTCGGCGCCGTCGCGCGCGTTTCCGGCGACCATGCCGCTCGGCGGGGCGAAGCCGTTCGCCCGATCCCTCGGCTTGGTCGCGACGTACGGGGTGTCGCCGGTGAGCACGAGCGCCCGGCAGCCGCAAGACGCCGCACGCTGGACGAGGTCGACGGTGAGTGAGCGATCGCGAAGCACGTAGGTCTGCAGCCACCAGGGCCCCCCGGTGGCGGACGCGACCTCCTCGATCGGCACGCTGGAGCGCGTCGGGACCACCATGAGCGATCCCGCCCGCGCTGCGCCCGCAGCCGTCGCGGCCTCGCCGTCCTCGTGCAGGAGGCGCTGGTAGGCGACGGGCGCGACAAGGACGGGCAGGCCGACCGGTGTGCCGAGCACCGTCGTGTGAGTCTCGACGCTCGACACGTCGCGCAGAACCCGAGGTCGCAGGCGCACCCTTGCCCAGGCCAGCTCGTTGTCGGCGACCGTCACCTCGCGCCCGGCTCCGCCGGCGAAGAAGTCGGCAACGCCGTCGGGCATCGCCGCGATCGCCGCCTCCTGCCACGCTCTTGTCGTCACGTCGTCCCCCTCGAGCGTCCGGTGTCCCTTGCGACCCGGCGCACCGGGCCCGGACGTCCCATGTCGAGCCAGCCTGCCATGGAGCGGCGACATCTCGGCGCCTCAGGCGAGGTTCGGGCTTCCGATGGGCGCCGCCCCGCCGTAGCCTGATCTTTGGAGACGCGTCGCCGGAGAGCGAAGGAGGACGTCATGGAATCACGAGTGCTCGGCCGTCAAGGCTTGGTCGTATCGGCCCTCGGGCTCGGCTGCATGGGTATGAGCGAGTTCTACGGCCCGGGCGACGAGGCGGAGTCCATCGCCGTCATCCATCGCGCCCTCGACCTCGGCGTGACGCTCCTCGACACGGCCGACATGTACGGTCCGTTCACCAACGAGCTGCTCGTCGGCAAGGCGATAGCCGGCCGTCGGGCGGGCGTCGTGCTCGCCACGAAGTTCGGGAACGAGCGCTCGCCGGACGGCGCGTACCTCGGCGTAAACGGCCGGCCGGAGTACGTGCTGGCCGCGTGCGACGCTTCGCTCGCGCGCCTAGGGGTCGACTACGTCGACCTCTACTACCAGCACCGCGTCGACCCATCGGTACCCATCGAGGAAACCGTCGGCGCGATGGCACAGCTCGTGGCGTCCGGCAAGGTCCGCTATCTCGGGCTGTCCGAGGCCGCGCCGGCCACGATCCGCCGGGCGCACGCTACGCACCCCATCTCGGCACTACAGACCGAGTACAGCCTGTGGACGCGTGACTGCGAGGAAGAGGTGCTGCCGACCGTGCGGGAGCTCGGGATCGGCTTCGTCGCCTACAGCCCTCTCGGGCGCGGTTTTCTCACCGGGCGCATCACGAGCGACGCCGAGCTCGCGAGCGACGACTTCCGACGTCGCAACCCGCGCTTCGCCCAAGGCAATCTCGAGCACAACCTCGCGATCGTCGCCGCCGTCCGGGAGCTCGCCGAGCACAAGGGAGGCACGCCCGCGCAGCTCGCGCTCGCGTGGGTGCTCGCTCAGGGCGAGGACATCGTGCCGATCCCCGGCACGAAGCGCCTGCGCTACCTCGAGGAGAACCTGGGTGCCACCTCAGTCGTTCTCGACGAGAGCGACCTCGCGTTCCTGGAGGACCGCATCCCCAAGGGCCTCGTGGCGGGGGACCGCTACCCGGACATGAGCGCGGTCAACCGGTGAGTCCCGGTCGCGCAACGACCCGGCCGGTCGTCGTCGCGCCGCCGCATCGACCGCGGCCGCGCGTCGTCATCGTCGGCTCGGGCTTCGGTGGCCTCAACGCCGCCCTCGGCCTCGTCGGCGCACCTGTCGAGGTCACGGTCGTGGACCGCGACAACTACCACGGCTTCTGGCCGCTTCTTTACCAGGTGGCGACGGCGGGTCTCGGGCCGGACGACATCGCCCACCCGGTGCGGGCCATCTTCGCCGGCCATCAGAACATCACCGTGCGGCTCGGGCTCGTGACGAGCGTGGACGTGGACGAGCGTCACGTCGAGCTCGACCACGGCGAGCTACTGCCCTACGACTACCTGATCCTCGCCGTCGGCAGCTCGACGAGCGACTTCGGCATCCCGGGCGTCTTTGAGCACGCGTTCCCCCTGAAGTCGCTGCCGGAAGCGGTGCGCCTGCGCAACCACATCCTTACGGTGTTCGAGCGAGCGGACGCCGACCGCAGCGCGATCCCCGACGGACTGCTGACGATCGTGCTCGCCGGAGGCGGGCCGACCGGCGTGGAGATGGCAGGAGCCCTGTCGGAACTCATCGGCACCAACCTCGCCCTCGACTTCCGCCATCTCGACGTCACGTCCGCCCGGGTGGTACTGGTCGAGGCCACGGACCACCTGCTCGGCGGCTTCTCGGAGAGGTCCCAGCACGAGGCGTTGACGACGCTGCGCAACAAGGGCGTGGAGGTCTTGCTGAACGCCCCGCTCGCAAAGGTGACCGAGCACGGGGTGACCCTCGCAGACGGAAGGGAGATCACGACACGCACGGTGGTGTGGACCGCCGGCGTGCGCGCTAACCCGCTGGCCGACCTGCTGCCGGGGGAGAAGCGGCGCAACGGCACCGTCGTCGTGCTCCCTGATCTCTCGCTCCCGGGGCATCCCGAGGTCTTCGCCATAGGGGACCTCGCAGGCTCGGTGGACAAGCGCGAGAACGCGCTCCCGCAGCTCGCACAGGTCGCGATCCAGGGCGGCCGCCACGCAGCGCGCGCAGTGCGGAGCCGTCTCGCAGGAAAGGCGACGAGGACCTTCCGCTACCACGACCACGGCATCATGGCGACGATCGGGCGGCAGTCGGCCGTGGCGGAGCTGCCGGGCGGGCTGACGCTCCGGGGCTCCCTCGGCTGGATGGCGTGGCTCGCCGTCCACCTGGTCTTCCTTGTCGGGTTCCGCAACCGTCTCGTCGTGCTCGTGAACTGGGCCTGGAACTACGTCACCTGGGATCGAGCGAGCCGCGTCATCCTCGACGACATCCACCGGGTCTGACGAGAGGCTCGCGAGCGAGTTGCGCCGGCTCCCTTGCACCAACGCCGCGGCCGATGCGGGAGCGGCGCGGTCCGCTGTGTCGGCCCAGAAGGTGTCGGCCCAGGTGGTGTCGGCCTAGTTGTTGTTGTTAGCCCAGCTGTGTCGGCGCACGTGTGTCCCGGAGGCTGGTCAATTCGTGTCATTCGCGCGTGGTGCGCGTGCCGGGCGGAGAACGCGCGCATGAGTCTGTGCGGCCCTGGCGAACAGAGCGAGACTTCCGGGATGGGTTCGTCCACGGCGCAGCAGGGCTCGAGCGATCGGGCGGCCGAGGGCTCGAGCGATCCGGCTGACCAGAGGCAACCCGCGTTCCCACCTCGGGGGGCCGTCGACGAAGACGGCCGCGCCTACCTGCTGCGTGTCGCGACGGCCCGTGACAGGGGCTCGCTCGACAAGCTGCGAGCCGAGGCAGAGGCCGTCGGAGGGACCCATTCGTACTTCGGCATCCCGGCGGGGCACGGTGCTGGCAGCCCTGCTGTCACCACGCCCTGGCCCGAGGGCGGGACGACGGTGGTGGCCGAGAGCGGGGAGGTGCTGATTGCCGCGGCCCGCTTCTTGCGCATCGGTACCTCGACCGAAGCGACGGTCGCGGTCGCCGTCGGCGACATTCCCAGCCAGCACGACGTCGGGAGCCGCCTCGTCGAGGCGCTCGCCTTCGTGGCCCACGCTGTCGGGATCGAACACCTCGTGGCCGACCTGCTGACGACGAACGCCGCGATGCTCGCGATCTTCGTGCGGGCCGGCTTCGCCACCGAGATCAGCGTCGGGGACGGCGTGATGCACATGAGCTTCAGCGTCGACCCGCGGGGTCGAGACGCCGGCCGGTCGCAGGTGAAGGCCGTCCCGGTGTGGCGGAGCAATCTCGGCTCCTGCCGGTCCTAGCGCGCTACGGCGTCCGGCCGTCGGGCGAGCATGCCCCGACCAGCGCGGAGGCGACGGCCGCGACGGCCCGGTCCTCACAGGAGTAGAAGAGAAAGTTCCCCTCGCGCCGCCTGCGCACGACGCCCTCGGCGCGCAGGCGTGCGAGATGCTGCGACACCGCCGCGGGATTGGCGCCGACGTGATCGGCCAACTCGTGCACGGCGTGCTCGTCGTGCACGAGCGACCAGACGATGCGAAGCCGGAGCGGGTCCGCCAGCAGCTTCGCGATCGCCACGGCCCCTCGCACCGTCCCGGGCGGCAGGACGTCCGCAGCTATATGCGAGGTCACGCAGATAGCTTAGACGGGCAGTCCGGTATCCTTCGGCATGGGCCTGAAGCTGAAGCGGGGAACGGAGTGGACGACCACCTGGGAGCGGTGCATGCACGCCGCCCCGGAGGCCTTCGACTCCTCAGGCATCCGCAACCTCATCGACGGCGACTGGCGCAAGGTCGGCCAAACCCGTGACCACGTCACGCCCGTCGACGGATCGGTGATCCAGGGGCCGCCGCTCGTGACCCACGACGAGGCGGTCGAGGCCGTGTCGCTCGCCGTCAAGGAGCACGCCGCATGGGCCAAGGTCGGTCTCGACGAGCGCCGGTCGCGCGTCTCGGCGGCGTTGGACGACATGGAGGCGGAGCGGGACCTGCTCGCCCTCCTCCTCGTCTGGGAGATCGGCAAGCCGTGGCGGCTCGCGAAGGCCGACGTCGACCGATGCATCGGCGGCGTGCGCTGGTACCTCGGTCAGATCGAGCGTCAGCTCGAGATCGGCGGACCGCGAAAGCCCCTCCCCGGGCCCGTGAGCAACATCGCGAGCTGGAACTACCCGATGAGCGTCCAGGTCCACGCCGAGCTGGTGCAGCTGCTCGCGGGCAACGCGGTGATCGCCAAGACTCCCAGCCAAGGAGGCTTTCACTGCCTCACGCTCGCGCACGCCTTCATGCGCAGGGCCGGTCTGCCTGTGACGCTGCTCTCGGGGCAGGGTCGTGAGCTCGGCGACGCCCTGATCCGCGGCGACGGCATCGGCGCACTCGCCTTCGTCGGCGGCCGGGCCAACGGTCGGCTCGCAGCGACGTCGCTCGCCGACACCGGTCGGCGCCACATGCTCGAGCAAGAGGGCCTCAACACCTGGGGCGTCTGGGACTTCACCGACTGGGACGCGCTCGCGGCGCACTTGCGCAAGGGCTTCGAGTACGGCAAGCAGCGGTGCACCGCTTACCCGCGCTACGTCGTACAGCGCAAGCTGTTCGACGAGTTCCTCGCGACGTACCTGCCGCTCATCGGTGACGTGCGCTACGGCCACCCGCTCGGAGTCGAGTCCGATCACGACGCGCTCCCAGAGCTCGACTTCGGCCCGGTCATCCATGCGACCAAGGCCGCCGATCTCGCCGAGCGACTCGACGAGGCGGTAGCCGGCGGGGGCATCCCCCTCTACCGCGGCGTGCGCGACCGTGATGGCAGGTTCCTCGACGGGCAGGACTCCGAACGGTCGCGCGCCGCCTATGTCGCACCTGCCTGCGTGCTCGCCCCGGCGTCGTCGTGGTCGCTTCACCATTCGGAGCCCTTCGGGCCACTCGACTCGGTGGTGATCGTCGACACCGAGTCGGAGCTCCTGGCCGCCATGAACGCGAGCAACGGAGCCCTCGTCGCGTCGCTCGCGACGGACGACCTCAAGTTCGCCGCTCGGGTCACCGAAGAGCTCCAGTCGTTCAAGGTCGGGGTGAACCGACCGAGGTCGCGCGGGGACCGCGACGAGGTCTTCGGCGGCAAGGGCGCCTCGTGGAAGGGCGCCTTCGTCGGCGGCGACCTATTGGTGCAGGCAGTGACGGTGGTCGGTGAAGGAGCGGACGAGCGCTTGTTCGGCAACTTCCCCTCGTACTCGCTGTACCCACCTATCTGAGCGCCTCGTGAGCGACGTGGACGACGCTGCGGGGGTACTCGACGCGGCCGATTCGGTGCTCGGCGCCGTCGAGGGCGCGCTGGCCAAGCTCGAGGAGGGTCGTTACGGGCGATGTGAGGTGTGCGGCGCCGAGATCGACGATGCCGTGCTCGCCACGGCGCCCGTTGCGACTCGCTGTGCTGACCACGAAGGGGCTGACCACGAAGGGGCTGACCACGAAGGGGCGGAGCACGAAGGGCCGGAGCCGCAATAGGCGGCTCGACGCCGAGCGTGTCTCGGCGTCGAGCCGGCCAGTCGGCCCCGGCCCTTTGTCGTCAGCCCTTCTTCGTCGCCCAGAAGATCGTGTCGATCTCGGCGATGCCCTCGAGCAAGCGCGTCGCCGCGGCGACGTCGTTGGTCTTCTTCGCCTCACCAGCGGCCTTGGTCGTCTTCCAGAACAGGTCGTGGAGCTGCGGGTAGGTCGCGAGGTGCTCGGGCTTGAAGTAGTCGGTCCACAGCACCCACAGGTGGTGCTTGACGAGCTCGGCACGTTCTTCCTTGATCAAGGTGGCGCGCGTTTTGAACACCGAGTCATCGGACGCGTTGAACTTCTCCATGCATCCCTTCACGGACTCGGCCTCGATGCGCGCCTGGGCGGGGTCGTAGACGCCGCAGGGGAGATCGCAGTGGGCGTGCACGGTTTCGGGCGCGTGGACACGGTCGAGCATGGCGAACAGGCGTGAGGTGAGGGGCATGCCGGGTCTCCTTGGGTCACTCATGTCGAACCGCCCCGCAGCGCGGGACGCCGCCGTATACGGCGATGAACTGGACACTACCCGCACCGTCCTCGTCCGACTACTGGCCGGTGCGGGCCTAGCGCGTCCGGCGAGCCGGCGGTCGCTGCGCCTCGGCCACGGCCAACCGGCAGCCGCCCTGCTCGTGGGGGTGGCCGTTCCTGTCCTCGCCATCTCCGCCTGGTGGGCACGCGCCGCGCTCCGCATGGAGGTCGAGGGCCCGAGCATGCTCCCGACCCTCGCCCCCGGCGACCGGCTGCTCGTCGCGCGCAAGCTCGGACCGGGGCGCGGATCGCGTGTTCGAGTGGGCGACCTCGTGGTGCTGGGTGATCCGGAGCATCCCGCACGGCTGCTCGTGAAGCGGGTGGAGGCACTCGGTGAAGCGAGCGTCGTCGTGGCCGGCGACAATCGGGCCGCGAGCCGAGACAGCAGGGACTTCGGCGCCGTCTCGAGCCAGCTCGTCATCGGCAGGGCCTGGTATCGGTACTGGCCGACAGCCGCTGCCGGAGGGCTCCGTCGCGCCCGGGCACCCCACCGGTAGGCTCGGCGCTGATGGTGACGCCGGAGCGGCCCGATAGCCCCGGGGACGGTCGCGATCGCCTCAGCGAGCTGGGGAGCTTCATCCGCCAGCAACGCTCGGTGGCCAGCTTGTCGCTACGGCGACTGTCCGAGCTGGCCGGAATCTCGAATCCCTATCTCAGCCAGATCGAGCGGGGGCTCCGCCAGCCGTCGGCGCAGATCCTGCAGCAGCTCGCACGAGCGCTGCGCATCTCGGCAGAGACGCTCTATGTCCAGGCGGGCATCCTCGAGGACCACCCGCCCGGGGACGACCTGGACAGGCGCATCCTCGCGGACAGCTATCTGAGCGAAGAGCAGCGGCAGGCGCTCGTGCGCGTCTACTGGTCGTTCCGCCACGAGCACGGCGAGGCGACGAGGCACGCGACCCGCGTCGGCGAAGGCGTCGAGCCCGACGTCGCCCCGGGCCGGCCAGCTGCCGGCTGATCCGCGCCTGCCGATACGCTACGACCCGCATGCGCAAGCTCGCTGTGCTGTCGATGCACACCTCTCCGCTGGCCCAGCCAGGTACGGGCGACGGCGGGGGGATGAACGTCTACGTGCGCCAGCTGTCCTCGGCTCTCGCCCGTGCCGGCGTCGCGTGCGACGTGTTCACGAGGGCGGCCTCGGAGCACGTGCCGCGCTCGATCGAGGTCGAGCCGGGACTCGTGGTGCACCACGTCGAGGCCGGCCCGAGGCGGCCGGTCGAGAAGGCGTCGCTCCATCTCGTCGTCGACGAGTTCGCCGCGAACGTCGAGCAGCGCATCGCCGAGATGGAGCTGCTCGGCGCCCCGCCGGTCGATGCCGTCCACGCCAACTACTGGCTCTCGGGCGTGGCCGGTCACACGCTCAAGCATCGCCTCGGGCTGCCCCTCGTCTCGACGTTCCACACGCTCGACCGCGTGAAGGCCGAGGCGGTGCCGGAGGAAATCGACGCCACCGATCCCGGTCGCCGCGCCCGAGCCGAGGCCGAGATCATCGGTTGCTCGGACATCGTGCTCGCCTCGTGCAGCGTCGAGGTCGACCAGCTCGTCGGGCTGTACGGCGCCGACCGCTCCCGTGTCGAGGTGATCGCGCCGGGCGTGGACCACGCCTTCTTCTCGCCCGGCGATCGGAGCCAGGCGCGCCGTGCGCTCCGTCTCACGGCCGAGGGTCCGCTGCTGCTGTTCGTCGGTCGGATCCAGCCCCTTAAGGGCGCCGAGGTCGCGGTCGGCTGCCTCGCCGCGCTCGACGCGCTCGGCATCTCGGGGTCGCGGCTCGTCGTCGTCGGCGGCCCGAGCGGACCTCACGGGACGAGCGAGGTCGAGTCCCTGGTCGCGCTCGTGGACCGGCTCGGCCTCGCCGATCGTGTCCGCTTCGTGCCGCCGCAATCGCACGAGCTGCTCTCGACCTACTACCGCTCGGCCGATCTCTGCCTCGTGCCGAGCCGGTCGGAGTCGTTCGGGCTCGTCGCCCTGGAGGCAGCGGCGTGCGGGATCCCTGTCGTCGCCTCAGCGGTGGGGGGCCTCACCACGCTCGTCGAGGACGCGAAGACGGGTTACCTCGTCGAGCGGGGAAACGCGCACAGCTTCGCCGACCGGGTCGCGGCGCTCTGGACCCGTCCGGAGCGCGCAAAGGAGATGGGCGCCGCAGCGGCCGAGCGCGCCCGCGGCTACACCTGGTCGCTCGCGGCCGGAAGGCTGCGCCGGCTCTACGGAGAGCTCACCGCCCGCTCGCTCGTCGAGTGCCGCTGAGCCAGGCCTCCCGGCCCGGGTTCGTCAGAAGAGGGGCGGACCGGGAGCTTGTGGTCGGGCCGCGACCCGGCGCACGTTGACTAGCCTTCGCCCATGGCTCGTCTGCTCGTACTCGGTGGTGGTCGCATGGGCTCCGCGCTGCTCGGAGGTCTGTTGAGGAGCGGTTGGGCCGCGCAGGGCGACTGCGTGGTGGTGGACCGTCGCCCCGAGGTGCGCGAGGTGATCCAGGACCGGTTCCCCGACGTCAAGGTGCTCTCGGAGGCGGTCCCGGCCGAGGCCCTCGTCGTCGCCGTGAAGCCCGCCGACGCCCAGGTCGCGTGCGCCGCGCTGCAGGCGAACGGTTACCAGCGCGTCCTGTCGGTGGTTGCCGGAGTGACGATCTCACGGCTCGAGGAATGGCTGTGGCCCGGCGCGGCGATCGTCAGGGCGATGCCCAACACGCCGGCCCTGCTCGGCACGAGCGCCTCGGCCGTCGCGGCCGGGGGATCGGCGACCGAGGAGGATCTCGAGTGGGCCGAGACGGTCCTGTCCTCCATCGGTGTGGTGGTGCGCCTCCCGGAGCGACTTCTCGATGCGGCCACCGGGCTCTCGGGCTCGGGACCGGCCTATGTCTTCCTCGTCGCCGAGGCGCTCGTCGAGGCAGGCGTGCTCGAGGGGCTCGATCGGGAGGTCAGCCGGGTGCTCACCGTGCAGACGATTCTCGGCGCCGCGAGGATGCTCGCCGAGAGCGGGGAGTCCGCGGAAACGCTGCGCGCCGCCGTCACCTCCCCCGGGGGGACGACCGCCGCCGCGCTACGCGTGCTCGAGAGCCGCGGCGTGCGTGCTGCCTTCCTCGACGCCGTCAGCGCGTCCGCGGCGAAGTCCCGTTCGATCGGGATGCCCTCCTAGCGCGGAGGGCATCGCGCGCGCTCTCGAGCCGTTCAACGCCACTACCTCTTTCCCCAGCAGCCACGCTCGCCTACAGTCGTATCGGCGGAGAGGGGTGATACCACTGAGCGTCCACTACACAGGTGCACAATTCCTCACTGTGAGTGAGGTCGCGAGTGTGCTCCGCATCTCGAACATGACGGTCTACCGGCTCATCAGCTCGGGCCAGCTACCAGCGGTCAGGGTCGGCCGGTCGTACCGCCTTCGGGTCGAGGACGTCGACCGCTACCTAGCGGCACGCTTCACCGAAGCCGGCTGACACAGCCGTCGTGAGGTCGGGCGCGTCCCGATGAGCCCAGCTCGAGGGCGAAATGGGGACGCGCGGGCATGGGTGCCCGTGCCGAGCGTGGCTCGCCTTCCGGTCTACCACCGGCTCTTGCGGTCGCTGGCGGCGAGACAGGTCGGTACCGTCTCGTCGCTCGAGCTCGCGGAGGCGGCCGGGGTCAACGCCGCGACCCTGCGGCGGGATCTGTCGCATCTCGGCAACTACGGCACGCCGGGCACCGGCTACGAGGTGAGCCACCTCCTCGAGATGATCGACAAGGCGCTCGCGCTCGGCCAGGACTGGCCGATCGTCATAGCGGGAGCCGGCAATCTCGGACGGGCGCTCGCCCGCTCGCGAGGCTTTACGACCGGCGGCTTTCGTGTCGCGGCGCTCGTCGACGTCAACCCGGCGCAGATCGGCTCCTATGTCGACGGCACCCGCATCTCTCACATCGACGAGCTGCCGGAGCTCGTCGAGCGCGACGGGATCAGCCTCGGGGTCGTCGCGACGCCGGCGAGCGCGGCCGCGGAGGTGGTCAGGCGCCTCACGCGGGCCGGCGTTCGATCCGTGCTCAACTTCGCACCGGCGGTCATCGCCGCTCCGGGGGGCTCGGCCATCGTTCGCAATGTCGACCTCGCCGCGGAGCTCCAGGTGCTCGCTTTCTACGCCTCGCGCTCGGCGGTGGTCGTTCCCGAGCCGTCCGACGCTCGAGCCGGTCTCGACTGGGAGGGTGCCGATGCGGCGGCCGCAGCGGTCGCGGGCGCCGAGCGGCCCGTGCGCTCGTCCGCCCGACCTTCTTGAGGCCTGCGCCGGGGGCCTTGAGACCTGCGCCCCGGGCGAAGTGTCCCGCGGGGTGCTCGTGGCGTTAGCCTTCAGGTGCTCAGGAGGTGGTCGTCGATGTCCGTGGTAGTGGTGGGTCTGCACGAGCGTGACGCGCCGTTGGACCTGCTCGAGCGCCTCGCCGTCTCGGAGCAGGACCTTCCCAAGGCCCTCGCCGTGCTCTGCGACAGCCCCCATCTGTCCGAGGCGGTCGTGCTCTCGACCTGCATGAGGACGGAGGTCTATGCCGTGCTCGAGCGTTTCCACGACGGCCTGGACGACATCAACGCCTTCTTCCATGCACGCGCCGGGACGTCCCCGGCCGGCGCCACCGCTCTAGAGGAGCAGCTCGTCGTGGCGTACGATGACGCCGCCGCCCGACACTTGTTCGAGGTCGCCGCAGGGTCGGACTCTGCGGTGCTCGGCGAGGGCGAGATCCTGCGCCAGGTCCGTCACGCCGGTGAGCGCGCCCGCGTCGAGCGGGCCGCGGGCCCCGTGCTCGGCGGCCTGTTCAGGCACGCCATCGAGGTGGGCAAACGATCGCGCACGGAGACGGCGATCGCTCGGGGCATCACCTCGCTCGCTCACGTCGCGGTCGCGATGACCGCCGAGCGATTCGCCGGCTCGCTCGACGGCATCCGCGTCGTCGTCGTCGGTGCCGGCGAGATGGGCGAAGGGATGGCTGCGGCGCTCGCGCGCTTCCCCGGCATTCCCGAGATCGTCGTCGTGAGCCGGAGCCTCGGGCGGGCCCAGCAGCTCGCGGCGACGGTGGGCGGGAGAACCGCCGACCTCGCGCAGCTCACCTCGGAGCTCGCGCAAGCCGACGTGATGCTCACGGCGACGACCTCGCCCGAGGTCCTGCTCGGCGCCGAGCAGGCCGCACAGGCGATGGCCGGGAGGGCCGCCCGCCCGCTGCTCGTGGTGGACGCGGCGGTGCCGCGCGACGTCGAGCCGGCCGTCGGGCGCGTCGACGGCGTCACGCTGTTCGACCTCGACGACCTGCGTTCCTATGCGGAAGCGGAGATGCAGGCTCGACGCGGTGAGCTCACCCACGTGAGCGAGATCGTCGAGGAGGAGCTCGAGCGCTACCGGACGGCCCTGCTCGGAAGGTCGGTCTCGCCGGTCGTCTCGTCGCTTCGCGCACGCTCCGAGCAGATCCGCTCCGACGAGCTCGAGCGCGTCGCGGCTCGGCTGGAGCACCTCGACGCCGCCGATCGCGAGATGGTCGAGGCGCTCACTCGCCGGCTCGTCGCCAAGCTCGTCCACGAGCCGACCGTGCAGGTCAAGCAGGCAGCCGGCTCGCCACGCGGCGAGCGCCTGGCCGAGGCGCTCCGCCAGCTCTTCGACCTCTGAGCATCCCCATGGCGCGTCGAGCTCTCCGCTGTCGCATCGGGTGGAGCAGGTGAAGGTCGGGGCGCTCCGCCTCGCCACGAGAGGAAGCCCGCTCGCGCGGTTCCAGGCGGGCCTCGTCTCCGCTCTCCTGCTGGCCGAGGAGCCGGGGCTTGCGGTCGAGATCGTCGTCGTCGAGACGACCGGCGACCGGCAGCGTGACCTGCCCATCAGCTCGTTCGGCGAGCACGGAATCTTCGTCGCCGAGGTGGAGCAGGCGGTGCTCGACGGCCGGGCGGACGTGGCCGTGCACTCGGCGAAGGACCTCCCCGCCGGCGCGCCGCCCGAGGGCCTCGTGCTCGCGAGCGTGCCGGATCGAGCCGATCCCCGGGACGCGCTCTGCGGGCGTGCGCTCGCACAGCTCGCGCCCGGATCGCTCGTCGCCACCGGTTCGGTGCGAAGGCGCTCCCAGCTCGCCGGGTTACGCCCGGACCTCCGCTTCACCGACCTGCGGGGCAACATCGCGACGCGCCTCGAACGCGTGCCCGACGGCGGCGCCGTCGTCGTCGCCATGGCCGCGCTCCACCGTCTGGGTCTGACCGAGCGCGCTAGCGAGGTCCTCTCGATCGAGGCAATGCTGCCGCAGGTCGGCCAGGGTGCGATCGCTCTCCGCTGCCGGGTCGACGACGGCGACACCCTCGAGCTCCTCGGCCTGATCGACGAGACCCGCGCGCACCGGTGCGTGCTCGCCGAGCGCGCCTTCCTCGCGCACCTCGGCGGTGGCTGCGAAGCCCCGGTCGGGGCGCACGCGACCGTCGCCGGTGACGACCCGGGCGCCGAGATCCAGCTCGAGGGTCTCGTTGCGAGTGAAGACGGCACGACCATCATCCGCCGGCGGGGGAGCGGGAGCGACCCGGTGGCCCTGGGCACCGCCGTCGCCCGGCAGATCTCGCTAGCAGACGGGGGCGACGAGCTCCTCGCTCGCGTCCACCAGTAGTGACCGTCTACCTCGTCGGAGCAGGGCCGGGCGACCCCGGCCTGCTCACCCTGCGCGCGGCGGAGCTGCTCAGTCGCGCCGAGGTCGTGGTCCACGACCGGCTGGTCGACCGCCGCGTGCTCGCGATGGCACCTGCGTCGGCCCTCCTCGTCGACGTCGGGAAGCGCTCGGGGGCGAGCGACGGGGCGCTGGCACAGGAGGAGATCAACGCCTTGCTCGTCGAGCTCGCCAGTCGGCGCGGCCCTGTCGTCCGCCTGAAGGGCGGCGATCCCTACGTGCTCGGGCGCGGCGGGGAGGAGGCCATCGCGCTCGGTGCCGCCGGTGTCGACTACCAGGTGGTCCCTGGTCTGTCCTCTGCCGTCGCCGTTCCGTCCTATGCCGGAGTGCCGGTGACGCATCGAGGCGTCGCGTCCGGTTTCGTCGTGGTCACGGGCCACGATGCGGGGGCGCCGGCGTCCACCGTCGATTGGGGGCTGCTCGCCGCGTCGACCTGCACGATCGTCGTGCTCATGGGGGCGGCGACGCGCGACGCGATCGCCCGGCGCCTCGTCGACGGCGGACGCGCCGCGTCGACGCCGGTGCTGGTCGTCGAGAACGGCACGATGCCCGACCAGCGCTCCCTCCGCACGACGCTCGGGGGCCTCGCGGCGCTCGAGGTGACCAGCCCGGCAACGATCGTCGTCGGCGAGGCGGCCGCTCTCACGCTCGCCTCGTACGAAGAGCGGCCGCTCTTCGGCTGGCGGGTTGTCGTCACACGGCCGGCTGCCCAGAGCGCAGCGCTCGCGGGGCCGCTCGCCGACGCCGGGGCGCTGCCGGTCGAGCTTCCCCTCATCGAGATCCGGGCGCCTCGGGACGGCGGCGCCGCGCTGCGTTGCGCCGCTAGTCGCCTGGACAGCTACGACTGGGTCGTACTCACGTCCGCCAACGCGGTGGAGCGCCTGCTCGGCGAGGTCCGCGATGCCCGGGCCTTCGGTCTAGCCAAGATCGCCGCGATCGGTCCCTCCACCGCCGGGGCACTCCGCCGGCACGGCATCGTGGCCGACCTCGTCCCGCAGGCCTACGTCGGAGAGGCCCTCGTCGAGGCCTTTCCCGCACCCTCGAAACCTGTAGGCGAGGGTGGCCGTGTGCTGCTGGCACGGGCGGCGGTCGCGCGCGACGTCGTGCCCGACGGGCTCGCGGCGCTCGGCTGGCAGCTCGAGATCGTCGAGGCGTACGAGACGGTGCACTCACAGGTTGACAGCGGTGCCCTCGACGCGGTGGCGCTCGCCGATGCGGTGACGTTCACGTCGCCCTCGACCGTCGAGGCCTTCGTCGAGCTGGCGGGCCTCGAGCGACTTCCCCCGATCGTCGCCTCGATCGGCCCGGTGACGACGGCGGCCGCTTCGGCCGCCGGGATGGCGGTGGACGCGCAGGCACGACAGCACACCGCCGAAGGCCTGGTGGAGGCGCTCGTCCACTACGCCCGCGATCGGCGGGGGAAGGTTCGGCGCCGACCGGGCTGACCGGTGCCCGGGGCTCCGCCGCCGACGGGTGTGCCCGCCGCCCGCCGGTAGGCTTTCGAGCCGTGGACTACCCCGCTCGGCGGATGCGCCGCCTCCGACGGACGCCGGCGCTGCGCCAGATGGTCGCCGAGACGCGCCTCGACGTGGCCGACCTCGTCGCCCCGATGTTCGTGCGCGAGGGGATCGACGAGCCCCGGCCGATCGCCTCGATGCCGGGCGTCGTCCAGCACACGGTCGCGTCGCTCGTGACGGAGGCGAAGCGGCTCTCCGGGCTCGGCGTCCCCGGGATCACGCTGTTCGGCGTGCCCGAGCACAAAGACGCGCGCGGATCGGGCGCATCGGATCCGGACGGGATCGTGCAGGTGGCTCTGCGCGAGCTGCGCGACACGCTCGGCGAGACCCTCGTGCTCATGCCCGATCTCTGCTTGGACGAGTACACCGACCACGGCCACTGCGGGCTCCTCGACCTCCACGGGGGCGTTGACAACGACGCGACCCTCGAGCGCTACGGCGAGATCGCGCTCGCCCAGGCCGAGGCCGGCGCGGATCTCGTCGCGCCGAGCGGCATGATGGACGGTCAGGTCGGGGCGGTACGAGCCGCTCTGGACGGCGCCGGCTACGTCGAAGTCGGCATCCTCGCCTACGCGGCCAAGTACGCGTCGGCGCTGTACGGGCCCTTTCGCGATGCCGTCGACGTGAGCATCGCCGGCGGCGGCGATCGGCGCGCCTACCAGCAAGACCCGGCGAACGTCCGCGAGGCGCTCGCGGAGGTGAGGCTCGACGTCGCCGAAGGTGCCGACATGGTGATGGTCAAGCCTGCGCTCACCTCGCTCGACGTCATCGCCGCGACGAGGGCCGCGGTCGAGGTGCCGGTCGTCGCCTACCAGGTGAGCGGCGAGTACTCGATGATCGTGGCGGCGACCGAACGGGGCTGGCTCGACCGGGATGCGACGGTGCTCGAGACGCTCGGGGCGATCCGGCGCGCCGGCGCCGACGTGATCCTCACCTACTTCGCCGGCGAGGTCGCCGAGCTGCTCGGCTCCCGGCGTGGCTGATCCGGGCGCGCGCCGCGGGGCCGACGTCCAGGCCGCACGCGAAAATGTTCAGATTGCCGGGCCGAGGAGCCGCGAGCTGTTCGAGCGGGCATCGCTGGTCATCCCCGGCGGCGTGGACTCGCCGGTGCGCGCGTTCCGGGCGGTCGGCGGCAGCCCGTGGTTCGTCGCCAGCGGGGACGGCGCGCACGTCGTCGACGTCGACGGCACGCGATACCTCGACTATGTGCAGTCCTGGGGCGCCTCCATCCTCGGGCACGCCCACCCGGCACTCGTCGAGGCGGTGCGAGCCGCGGCCGGCCGCGGCACCACCTTCGGCGCACCGACCGAGGGCGAGGTCGAGCTGGCGGAACGCGTCACCGCTTCGGTCCCGGGCTGTGAGATGGTGCGCTTCGTCTCCTCCGGGACGGAGGCGGCGATGACCGCGGTGCGCCTCGCCCGGGGAGCAACGGGCAGGGACCGAATCGTCAAGTTCGCAGGCTGCTACCACGGGCATTCGGACGGGCTGCTCGCCGCCGGCGGCAGCGGCGTGGCGACGCTCGGCCTCCCCGACTCGGCCGGCGTTCCCGCCGGGGCGGTGGCCGACACCGTCGTCGCCCCCTACAACACCGTCCCCGATATCGACGAGCGGGTCGCGTGCGTGGTCGTCGAGCCGGTGGCGGCCAACATGGGCCTCGTCGCCCCGGCGCCTGGCTTCCTCGACGGGCTCCGCAGGGCGTGCGACGAGGCCGGCGCCCTGCTCGTGTTCGACGAGGTCATCACCGGCTTCAGGCTCGGGCGTGACGGCGCGAGCGGGCGCTTCGGCGTGCGCCCCGATCTCTGGTGCTTCGGCAAGGTCGTGGGTGGGGGCCTGCCGCTCGCGGCGCTCGGCGGCCGGCGCGAGCTGATGGAGGTGCTCGCCCCCTCGGGGCCCGTCTACCAGGCAGGGACGCTCTCGGGGAACCCGCTCGCCACCGCCGCGGGCATCGCGGCGCTCGACCTGCTCGACGCCGAGGCCTACGAGACGCTCGCCGAACGCGTCGGACGTCTCGCCTCCGGCCTCGAGGGTGCTTTCGACGACGCCGGTGTCGTCGCACAGGTGCCGGTCGTCGGGACCCTGCTCGGGGTGTTCTTCGCGGACGAGCCGGTCGGAAACTACGAGGACGCACGTCGGGCCGCCGCGAACGGCCACTATGCCCGCTTCTTCACGTCGATGGCCCGGCGCGCCGTCGCCTTGGCGCCGAGTCCCTACGAGGTGCTCTTCACCTCGCTGGCCCACGGCGACGCGGAGATCGACCTCACGATCGAGGCCGCGGCGGCCTCGGCCAAAGAGCTCGCCGCGAGCTGAGCGCCGACTCGTCCGGCCGAACGGGACGAGCGCGGCCCGATCGAGCGGTCAGGCGGCGCGGCGGGCGATCGCCGCGACGGCGCGGTACGCCGCCTCAGCGGGGCCGAGCTCGTCCTCGCGCACGAGGTTTGCCATGATCCGCAGGATCCACTCCATGAGCGTGCGCGAGTACATCCCGGTGCCGACGACGAGCCGCATCAGGTCGCCGCGACCCATGATCTTCATGAAGGCGCTGCCAACCTTGAAGTAGAGCCCGTAGGCCTCGGCCAGACGATCGTCGTAGCTCGCGAGCAACTGTGGGTCCCCGGCGACGAGGGCCTCGCCGAGCGTGGCGGCGGCGAGACGGCCGGTCTCGTAGCCGTAGGCGATCCCTTCGCCGTTGAAGGGGTTGATGGAGCCGCCGGCGTCGCCGGTGAGCAGGTAGTCGGGACCGACCCGGGGGCCGACGGAGAGCCCCATCGGCAGGCGCCCACCCGTCGGGGCGCCGAGCGAGGTCTCGGGCGAGAGGCACCACGAGTCAGGCGCCCACTCGACGAACGCGTCCATGAGCTTGGTGGTGTTGACCTGCTTCCAGCGGTCGAACGTCGAGAGCAGCCCGACGCCGACGTTCACTCGGCCGTCTCCGAGCGGGAAGATCCAGCCGTAGCCCGGCACCACCTCGCCGGAGCCATCCCTGATGTCGAGGTGCGACTCGATGAAGGACTCGGCGTGGCGCGGCGAGCTGTAGTAGCCCCGGATCGCCATGCCGAGGGGGACCGTCCGATCGCGGGACGCCCCGAGGGCCCTGCCGAAGCGCGAGTTGGCGCCGTCCGCGACGACGACGTAGCGCGCGGTCACCTCCGTGCGGCTCCCGCTGTCGCTGTCGAGCACCACCGCGCCCCCCGCCGGGCCGCCTGCTCCGGCCTCGGGGCCGAGCGGTGCGACGGCCTCGGCTCCCTGCCAGAGCGTCGCCCCCGCCTTCTCCGCCCGAGCCGCGACGAGCGCGTCGAGGTCGGCACGGGTGACCACGTAGCCGTACGACGGGAACTCCGGATGCTTCGGCCAAGCGAGGAGGAGCTCCTTGCCGAAGGCGATCGCTCGCAGCCCGTCGTAGCGGTGGTGCTGCTTGAGGTCGTCGCCGAGCCCCATGTCCTCGAGCTGGCGCACCGACCGCGGCGTGAGCCCGTCGCCGCAGGTCTTGACGCGAGGGAAGTGCTTCTTCTCGACGACGAGGACGTCGTAGCCGGCGTCGGCCAGCCAGTAGGCCGCGGCGGAGCCGGAAGGGCCGCCGCCGACGACGAGCACGTCACAGTGGTGCTCCGCTGGCCTTCGAGAGTGAGCCTGACCGGTCGGCGTAGGAGGGGGCACACCTGGACACTACTGGTCACCGCCTGCGACCGGATATGCCCGCGACGCCGGTGCCGTGGTAGAACCGACCAGAGCCATGGGCAGCCTCGATAGCTACCTCCCGATCTTCATCCTCTTCGTGCTGGCGCTTGCATTCGCCGGGCTTTCTATCGTCGCGTCGAAGCTGCTCGCGCCGCAGCGACCGACGTCGGCCAAGGAAGCGCCGTATGAGTGCGGGATCGTGCCGGCCGAGGCGCCGCCCCAGCGCTTCCCCGTTCGCTTCTACCTCGTGGCGATGATCTTCGTGATCTTCGACATCGAGATCATCTTCCTCTTCCCGTGGGCGGTGGTCTACAACCAGCTCGGGCGGTTCGGGCTGGTGGAGATCATCGTCTTCGCGGCGTCGGTGTTCTTCTCGTTCCTCTACCTCGTCGCCAACGGCGCCCTCGACTGGGGTCCGGTCAAGCGAGTCCGACCCGTGGCGAGCGAGCAGAGCCGCACGACCACCTCGACCGTCCGGCGCGTCGGCCACGGCACTGGCGAAGCGGCCTAGGCCTCGACGATGGCGAACTGGAACGGCCTCGAGTCGCTGAGCAACAACTTCCTCACCGGCAAGCTCGAGGATTTCGTCAAGTGGTCCCGCGAGCATTCGATGTGGCCCGCGACCTTCGGCCTCGCCTGCTGCGCCATCGAGATGATGGCGGCCGGCGCGGCCGACTTCGACCTCGCCCGCTTCGGCATGGAGGTGTTCCGGCCGTCGCCTCGCCAGGCGGACCTGATGATCGTGGCAGGGCGGCTCTCCCAGAAGATGGCCCCCGTGCTACGCCAGGTCTACGACCAGATGGTCGAGCCGAAGTGGGTCATCTCGATGGGCGTGTGCGCATCGACCGGCGGGATGTTCAACAACTACGCGATCGTGCAAGGCGTCGACGAGATCGTCCCGGTGGACGTCTACGCGCCGGGGTGCCCGCCGAGCCCGCAGACCTTGATGCACGCGATTCTCACCCTGCACGAGAAGGTCAGGACGGGCGAGATCACCCGTCGGCGCGCCGTGGCAGGCGCCGGTGCCGGCGTCGACCTCGCCGGCGAGGTGCCTGGATGGACTCAGCCGCTCGCGCAGCCCGTCCACCTCGGGACCCCGCGCTGATGGTGCAGGGCGACGTCGAGGACGGACCGGTGGCGACCGACGGAGGTGCTCGCCCGCAGTCGGTCGCGGCCACATTGCCGGGACTCGCGGGCGTTCCCGTCTCGTTCTTCCGGGGCGACGAGATCATCTTCCCGGACCGCGAGCGCTACGTGGAGGTCGCGACGACGCTGAAGCGCGCCGGCTTCATCACCTGCAGCGATCTGTGTGCGGCCGACTACCTCACCTACATGGGCAGGGCGCTGCCCGAGGGAGTCGTCGGCGAGCGCTTCGAGCTCGTCGTCAACCTGCTCAGTCACGAGCACCGGCGCTACATCCGGTTGCGGGTGCAGATCCCGGCCGAGGACGCGGTCGCTCCGACCCTCTTCTACGTCTACCCGGGCACAGAGAACATGGAGCGGGAGGTCTACGACCTCTTCGGTATCACCTTCACCGGTCATCCGGACATGACGCGGATACTCATGCCCCAGGACTGGGAAGGTCACCCGCTCCGCAAGGACTACGGCGTCGGTCGCGTGCCGGTCCAGTTCAAAGACGCTCCCGGACCTCGATGAGCGACGAGACGACACCGGGGACGGTGCTCCCGGACAAGCCTGATGCCGTGGACTTCGCCGCCGGACTTCCCGGCGTCGGCGGGGACGTCGCGGATCTCGACGACGAAGTCGGAGACGAGCTCTTCGAAGACTTCGAGGAGCTGTACGAGGCCGAGACGAGCGAGGGCGACCAGGAGCTCGCTCCCTTCGAAGCGACGACGCCGATGGAGCTCCTCATCGAGCAGGGCGCCGTGCTGCGCGTGTCCGAGGACACCGCGGTGGACCCGACGGTCGACCCGGATCTCGACAACGCCAGCTTCGGCGAGGGCGAGACGATGATCATCAACCTCGGCCCACAGCACCCCTCGACCCACGGGGTGCTTCGCGTGATGCTCGAGCTCGAGGGCGAGACGGTGCTCCGATCGAAGCCGGTCGTCGGCTATCTCCACACCGGGATGGAGAAGACGGCGGAGGAGCTCACCTACGTCCAGGGCGCCACGAACGTCACGCGCATGGACTATCTCTCGCCGCTCAACAACGAGCTGGCGTGGAGCCTCGCCGTGGAGAAGTTGCTCGACATCGAGATGCCCCCCCGGGCGACGTGGATCCGGATGCTCATGTCCGAGCTCAATCGCATCTCGTCGCACGTGATGTGGGCCGCGACCAACGGCATGGACCTGGCCTCGACCACGATGATGATCTTCGGTTTTCGTGAGCGCGAGATGGTCCTGTCGTTCTTCGAGAAGACCACCGGGCTGCGGATGAACCACAACTACATCCGACCGGGGGGCGTCGCGGCCGACCTGCCCGACGGCTGGGAGGACGACGTGTCCGCGATCGTGGACACGATCTCCGCTCGCCTCGACGAGTACGACCAGTTGCTCACCGGCCAGCCGATCTTCCGCGAGCGCACCGAGGGAGTCGGCGTGATCGGGCCCGAGCTCGCGCTCGCCATGTCGGCCACCGGTCCGATCCTGCGAGCGGCGGGGGTGGCCTGGGACCTCCGCAAGTCCATCCCTTACCTCGCATACGACGAGGTCGACTTCGACGTCATCGTGGGCACCGTCGGTGACACCTTCGATCGCTACGCGGTCCGCCTCAACGAGGTCCGCGAGTCGATCCGCATCGTGCGCCAGGTGCTCGAGAAGATGCCTGCCGGCGACTACCGCGCCCAGGACAAGAAGGTGACGCCGCCACCTCGTGCGCGCATCGACGAGTCGATGGAGGCGCTCATCCACCACTTCAAGCTGTACACGCGCGGCTTCGAGCCGCCCGAGGGGGAGGTCTACGCCGCGATCGAGTCACCACGGGGCGAGCTCGGCTGCTACATCGTCTCGAACGGGTCGAACAAGCCTTACAGGATGCACTGGCGCGGACCGAGCTTCGTGAACCTCCAGATCGTGCCCGCGATGCTGCGCGGCAGCCTGATCGCCGACACGATCGCGATCCTCTCCTCCGTCGACCCGGTGCTCGGTGAGGTGGATCGCTGATGGCGCACTTGAGCGACGAGAACATGGAGCGCGCCCGGCGGCTCGTCGCGGTGTACCCCGAGCGCCGGTCCGCGCTGATCCCGCTCTGTCACCTCGCCCAGGGCCAGGACGGCTGGCTCACGCCCGAGGCGATGGAGGACATCGCCGAGCTCGTCGGCGTCACGCCTGCGGAGGTGTACGGGACCGCGACCTTCTACGACATGCTCCACACCGAGCCCGTCGGCCGGCACGTGATCGCCGTGTGCACGAACATCGCCTGCATGCTGGAAGGCGCCTACGAGCTGCTCGAGCACATCGAGGAGCATCTCGGTGCCCGGGTCGGCCAGACGACCGAGGACGGCGAGTTCACCGTGGAGGAGGCCGAGTGCCTCGCCGGCTGTGACGCCGCTCCCTGCGTGCAGGTCAACCACCGCTTCTTCGGCCCGCTCGACAGTGCAGGGTTCGACCGGCTCGCGGACGACCTGCGTGCCGGCAGGCTCGCCGGTGAGGTCCCCCGCCACGGCGTGCTCTGCCGCGTCGAGCGCTCGGTCGGCCTCGAAGCGAGCTCCGCCGAAGGCGCCGAGCGCCGGGAGAGAACCTCGTGATCACGGGCGCGGCACCGATCATCACCGCCAGGCTCGTCCACGGCGACTCGCACACGCTCGAGCGCTACCTCGCGACCGGTGGCTACGAGGGCCTTCGCGCCGCGCTCGCGATGACGCCCGAGGCCGTACGCGAGCAGGTCGACAAGGCGAGCCTGCTCGGTCGCGGTGGCGCGGGGTTCCCGGCCGGTCGCAAGTGGTCGATGCTCCGCAAGGCCGAGATCACCTACCTCGTCGTCAACGGCGACGAGAGCGAGCCAGCGACGTTCAAGGACCACCTGCTCGTCGAGCGCGATCCTCATCAGGTCATCGAGGGCACGATCATCGCGGCCTACGCGCTCGGCGTCAGCCAGGCGTTCATCTTCTGCCGGGGCGAGTTCGCGCTCGGCATGGAGCGGCTTCAGCAGGCGTGCAACGATGCCTACGAGCACGGGGCCCTCGGCGCGGGCATCTTCGGCTCGTCGTTCTCGCTCGACCTCGTGGTCCACCCCGGCGCGGGCGCGTACATCTGCGGCGAGGAGACGGCGCTGCTCGAGAGCCTCGAGGGAAAGCGCGGCTTCCCGCGGATCAAGCCGCCGTACTTCCCGGCCGTGATCGGCCTCTACGGCGCCCCGACCGTCGTCAACAACATCGAGACGATGTCGAACCTCCCATGGATCGTCACGAACGGGGGCGATGCCTTCGCGGCCCTCGGCCACGGCTCGTCGACAGGCACCCGGCTGTTCGCCCTCTCGGGCCGCGTGGAGCGCACCGGCTGGTACGAGCTCGAGATGTCGAAGACGACGTTTCGCGACCTCATCTACGACGCCTCCCTCGGCGGGGGCATCCGCGGCGGTGGCGAGTTGAAGGCGTTCATCCCGGGCGGGGTCTCCGCGCCGTGGTTCGGTCCCGACCATCTCGATCTGGGCCTCGACCAGGAGGCGGTCGGGGCGGCAGGGTCGATGCTCGGCTCCGGCTCGGTCGTGGTGATGGACCACACGACCTGTGTGGTGCGCGCCGCGTGGCGCATCACGCGTTTCTTCGCGAGGGAGTCGTGCGGCCAGTGCACGCCGTGTCGCGAAGGCAGTGGCTGGCTCGAGAAGATCCTGCTTCGCATCGAGGAGGGCAACGGTCGCGACGCCGATCTCGACCTGCTCATGGACGTCTGCGACAACCTCGCCCCGGGTATCTCGTGGCCGCCGCAGCAGACGACGATCTGCGTCCTCGGGTCGTCGATCCCGTCCTCGATCGCCTCCGCGATCCGGATGTTCCGGGACGAGTTCCTGGTGCATGTGAAGGAGGGCGGCTGTCCCATGGCGCCATCACGGTGAGGCGGCATCACGCGATGACGAGCAGCTCGCTATGACCGACACCGCCGCGCGGCCCGCCGGCCCGCAGGACGCGCCCGACGCGGTCCATGTCACGGTGGACGGTCGATCGGTCGACGCGCTCCCCGGGGAGCTGCTCATCGAGGCCGCCGAGCGCGCCGGGGTTTACATCCCACGGTTTTGCTACCACCCGCGGATGGAGCCGGTCGGCATGTGCCGGATGTGCCTCGTCGAGGTATCCGGACCACGTGGTTTCAGCCTCCAGCCGGCGTGCTACCTCCGGGTCGCCGAAGGGCAGGAGATCGTCACGGCCTCGCCGAAGGCGCGCAAGGCCCAGGAGGGCGTCCTCGAGTTCCTCCTCGTCAATCACCCGCTCGACTGCCCGGTCTGCGACAAGGGCGGCGAATGCCCGCTCCAGGACCAGGCGCTGTCGCACGGGCCAGGCGAGAGCCGGTTCATCGAGGAGAAGCGGCACTGGGCGAAGCCGATCGAGATCGGCCCGCTCGTCTTCCTCGACCGTGAGCGTTGCATCCAGTGCGCTCGCTGCACCCGCTTCGCTGACGAGGTCGCCGGTGAGGCGCTGATCGACTTCGCATTTCGCGGAGCGACCATCGAGGTCGCACCCTTCCCCGAGCAGCCCTTCACCTCGTACTTCAGCGGCAACACCGTGCAGATCTGTCCGGTCGGGGCGCTCACCGCTCCGCCGTACCGGTTCAAGTCGCGGCCGTGGGATCTCGAGCAGGTGGAGACGACGTGTACGACGTGCTCGGTCGGCTGCCGCGTCGTCGCGCAGTCCTCTGCGGGAACGCTCGTCCGCTATCTCGGTGTCGATTCCGACCCGGTGAACCGGAGCTGGCTGTGCGACAAGGGGCGCTACGGCTTCGAGGCGGTCAACGCGTCGACTCGCCTCGTCGATCCGCTCGTACGCCGGGCCGGATCGCTCGCCGTCGTCCGGTGGCACGACGCGATCGGCGAGGTCGCCGCCGGAGCCCGCCAGGCGCTGGCGTCGGGGAATGCCGACGCGATCGGCATCATCGGTGGGGCGCGCCTGGCGAACGAGGACGGCTACGCCTGGGCCAAGCTCGCTCGGACCGTGCTCGCGACGGACTCCGTCGACGCCCAGCTCGGTGACGGCCTGCCCGCCGAGGTGGTGCTCGGCCTGCCTCGAGCCACGATCGACGAGGCGGCGTCCGCGAAGGTTCTCGTGCTGATCACTGGCGATCTACGCGAGGAGCTCCCCGTCCTTTTCCTGCGCCTGCGCGAGGCCGCGAAGCGCGGCACGGCGATCATCGAGTGCTCGCCCGTGGCGTCGGCACTCTCGTCGCTCGCGGCCGTGCGTCTCGCGCACCGTCCGGGCGAGGCCGCGCAGCTCGCCGCCGCCCTGGTCGCCACGGGCGACCCGGGCGAGACCGCCGGCGTGGCCGTCGCGGATCTCGAGACTGCGCGCCGGCTGATCGGCGGAGCGCATGGCGAAGGTGCCGAGCGGGGCGCCGGCGTCGTCGCGGTCGTCGGCCGACCCTCGCTCTCCGAGTCGTCGGCGGCCGTCGCGAGCGCGGTCTCGATCCTGCACGCGGCGCTGCCCGGCGCGCGCTTCCTGCCTTCATTGCGCAGGGCGAACGTCCACGGCGCGCTCGACATGGGCCTCGCTCCCGGCGTCCTTCCCGGGCGCGTCTCGCTCGAGGCCGGCCGTAGCTGGTACGCGGAGTCCTGGGGGAGTGACCTGCCGGTTGCGCGGGGTCGCGACTGCGCGGGAATCCTCGCCGCGGCGGCCGCAGGCGAGCTGAAGATGCTCGTCCTTCTCGGTGCCGATCCTCTCGCCGACTTCCCCGACCGCCAGCTCGCGGCGGCCGCGCTCGAGACGGTTCCGTTCCTCGTGTCGCTCGGCACGCACCCGGACGCCTCGTCCCAGATTGCGCACGTCGTCCTTCCGGTCGCCGGCGACGGCGAGCGGAGCGGCACGACGACCAACCTCGAAGGTCGCGTCAGCAGGCTCGCCCCGAAGGTCGTAGCCCCCGGCGTCGCCTGGCCGTCCTGGATGGTCGCCGCAGAGCTCGCCAGGCGCCTCGGCGGCGACCTGGGCTTCGAGAACATCGAAGCCATCTCCGAGGAGATCGAGCGGCTCGCCCCGGCCTACCGCGGCGTCACCGGCGACGTGCTCGCCCGGCCATCGGGACGTGACGGGCTCGTCGTCCCGGTCGTTGCCGTCGCCGTATCGATCGGCCGGCGCGCCGCCGAGCGACCGATCGATCCGATGGCGACCCCGGGCATCACCTCTGTCGAGGAGCAGGGCGCACCGCTTCGCGTCGGGGCGACCGTCCCCCTCGGTGGCGAAGCAGAGCGCGACCTCTCGCTCCCCGAGCCGTCGGCGTCACGCCCACCGCTCATCGCAGGCCCGCCGCCAGCAGAGATCGTGAACGTCTCGCGCCTCGACGCCTACTCGCACCGGCTCGTCGTGCGGCGCAGGCTCTACGACGGCGGCACCCTCGTCGCCGCCAG
>JAODBO010000024.1 GCA_025464005.1 Acidimicrobiaceae bacterium
TCGCCGAGCATCGCGAAGTCCATGTAGTCCAGCTGCATCTGCTCGAGGATCCGCTGCCGCTCGGCGCCTTCGACGGGGGGCAGGCCGCGCCGGCGCACCGCGGCCGCTCGCTCCTGGAACCGCGCGACCATCGCTTGGGTATCGAACTCGTCCGCCATGGCACCAACGTATCGCCGGGACGAGCCCGTACTCGACACTTAGACCGTGGCCACGGCGGTATGCTTCGTCGCTGGCACCAAAGGTCTCGATGTGAGGTGGACCGTTCGGATGTGCTGGGGGACGGCCGGCCTGGCCCCTCCGCCACCGACTCGCTCGACCTGAAGCAGGGAGCTGCTCGTGAAGAAGGGACGTCATCGCCGCTTCGAGGAGGCGCGCAGCTTGAAGCGCGCTATCGAAGTAGTTGCGCAGCCGTGTCCGGAGTGCGGGGCCGATCCCGAGGACGACCATGCGAGCTGGTGCATGTACGAGGCCGCGGAGCTGGACGAGGACGAGGACGGCGAGGACGATCCGCTCGCCTGAGCTAGGACGCCGCTACTTGCGACGCACCACCGGGTGCGGCAGCGGCGTCCTCGTGGCGATGCGGGGCTCGAGGAAGCTGACGAGCATCTCGTAGGGCCGCCGACCGACGAGCTCTATCAACTCGTCGGCGAGCGAGACGTAGACGGCGTGCGCACTCGTGAAGGCCTCCGGCGCCTCGGTGCACCACCAGTGGAACTCCTCGCCGGCGGGCCCCCAGTGGCGACGGTCCCATTGGGTGACGGTCGAGGTGACGTGCCCGGTGGCCCCGTCGGTGGCGTCCTCCCGGCGTAGCGGAAGCTGCCAGCAGACGTCGGGCTTCAGCGTGATCGGCGAGACGCCCCGCTCCAGCGCCGCCCTGTGGAGCGCGCATCCCGGCCCTCCCGGAAAGCCCGGGCGGTTCAAGAAGATGCACGCGCCGTCGACCAGCCGCGTCGTGGTGACGCCACCGTGCTGCTTCGTGGCCCCGTTCTTGCGGGCCCGCTTGGCGTGCTGCCACTGCTCCGGCGTGAGCGTGGCCGCGGCGAGCTCCACGCGACGGACGTCCTCGGGCCCGGTGAAGTGCGCTCCGTAGGAGCAGCAGCCCTCGAATAGTTCAGGAGCGGGCCCGGTGAGGACGCCCTGGCATCCGGCGCCGTAGATGCACCGCCAGCCGCTCGCGAGGAACGTCACGTCGAACAGCCACGTCCGGTCCTCGTCGGGGTCGCCGAAGCTCACCCATTCGTGCGTGTCGCTCGGTGCGGCCATCGCGGCCACGGTAGCCAACCGAGCGACCTAGCCGGTGCGGCTCAGCCAGTGCCGCCGACGACCGCGGAGCCGACCGCGCCGAGCTGGATGGACGTCGGCTCCGCGCAGCAGAACCACGCCTCGGACAGCCGTGGCCGCACCGGGTCCACAGCCGGAGCGACGAGTGGCGGGCGACCAGGGTCTTCCGTCCCGAGGGCGGCGAAGGCGAGCTCGCGCACCGCGGCGTAGGTGAGTGCCGCCGGCTCGGAGCAGCACGCCGCCTCCTCGGTTCGCAGGGCGACGGCCCGCTGGAGATCGTCGACGCCGGGCTCGCGAGACGTCCAGGTCCAGCCGAGGCTCGACGGCTCGTAGCCGCCGAGGGAGGCGGTGAGCACCGGGTCGGGGCTTGTCAGGAGCAGCGAGCCGGGCGGGAGCAGGAGCCTGATGCCGTACTGGACGGGATCGACGCTCTCGACGAGATCGTGTGCCGCCACGAAGTCGAGCAGGTCGACGAGATCGCGCACCGTCGTCCAGGGGGTGAAGGGCAGGAACGAGGGCCTCGGCTCGATCCCCGCTGCCCGCAGCACAGCGACGGCCTCACCGGCCTCGGCGGCAGTATGGCCCTTGTCGAGGCGCTCGAGGACGACAGGGCTCGTCGACTCGAACGCGGACACGACGAAGGCGCACCCGCTCGCGCCCAGCTCGGCGACCGCGTCGCGGTGCGCCAGTAGATGGCTCACCTTGATCGTCGCGTCGAAGGAGACCGCCGGATAGTGCTCATGCAGCGAGCGAACGATGCGGAGCGCGTGCGCGGGTCGGTTGAGGAAGTCGGGGTCCGCGAAGTGGAGGTGCCCGGCTCCCGCGGCGACGACCTGCGCGGCGTCCGCGAGCACCGCGTCGAGCGGAACCGCACGCGTCCGGCCGTCGTACACGGTCGGCACGGGGCAGTGGCGGCAGCGGTGCGAGCACCCGCGCGTCGTCTCGATCGCTCCCACCACGCGGTCCGGGCCGGCCGACAGGAGCCGCGCATAGCGCTCGAGCGGCGGCACTGCAGACCGGTCCGGGATCGCCGGGCCGCCTCTGGTGACCGTGGCCCCGCCGGCGCTCCGCGCCGGCCGCCCGAGCTCCACCCGCACCGTGGGCCCACTCGTAAGGCCGGGGCCCGCGGGACCGGCGTCCAGAGCCGCGACCCACTCGAGCAGCGCGTCGTCGACCTCGCCCGCGATCGCGAGGTCGCCCGGGCGAAGCGCGTCCGCGCCGACCGTCGCGTACAGGCCGTGGAGCGCCACGGGCAGGCCGGGACGGTAGGGGAGGATCTCGTCGAGGGCGGCGAGCGTGAGGCGAAGCGCGGTGTGCATCGGCACCGAGAACACGAGTGCGTCGGCCCACTCGATCTCGCCCGCCTCAAGGGCCTCGATCGACAGGTCCCGGCATCTCACCTCGTGGCCGGCGCCGGCGAGGAGCGCGGCAGGACCGGCGAGACCGAGTGGCTGGTGGCCGAGCTCGTAGGTCGACAGCAGCAGCAGACGCACCTGCGCCAATGTAGCCACCGTGCTCAGGCGATCCGCACGTCGAGCTCGCCGTGGGCGCGGCGCAGCGCCTCTTCGACGAGCGCCGGCGTCTCGGCGCGGGCGAAGATGAAGCCGAGGTAGCGGTCACCTTCGGGGAGCGCCCGGACCGCGCGGCCGGGGGCGACGCTGATCTCGACACCCGTCACGTTCGCCACGTCGCGCGCCCGGTCGATCCCTTCGACGCTCTCCAGGCGTCCAGAGCGCGGCACCGGCACCATCATCACGCCGGCGGCTGCGCTCTCGCGAGCGGCTTGCACGCCCGTGCCGAGCGCCTGGGATAACACGAGCTCCTCGAGCGATGTGCCGGTGCCGAATCGGAGGGTGCTGGCGCATTTGCCGCCTATGGTGCGCGCCGCGACCTCGATGAGCACCGGGCTCGCCGCGGCGGCACCCGGGGCGGTTGCCGGCAGGCGCAGCTCCGCGTGGACGGGCCCTTCGACGATCCCGATCGCGTCGAGCGCCGCTTCGAAGAGAGCGCGCGCCTGCGCGCGCTCCCCGCTCGCAATGCGTGACGGTGTCACGTAGATGGTCTCCTCGAAGTACGGACCGTCCAGCGGGTCGGGCTTGTCGAACACCGCGAGGACCTCGAGCCGGCCCGAGCGCACGAGCCCCTCGACAGCGATCTCGGCACCGGGGACGAACTGCTCGACGAGCAGCGGCTCGTCGGCGGGCACACCCCCGTCGCGGGCGATCGCGCGCACTCGGCGGGCAGCGGCAAGGGCACTCGGGCCGTCGTCCACGCGGATCACGCCGCGGCTACCCGACAGAGAGCAGGGCTTCACGACCGCGGGCAGCCCGAGCTCGACAGCCGCTGCGGCGACGTCCCGAGTCTCGAGGTCGGGGTCGTCGGGATGCCCGGCGACCACCCGCCACGCGGGCTGGGAGACGCCCTTTGCGCCGAGCAGCTTGCGCATCGAGGATTTGTCCCGGGTCGCAGCGACCGCCGCCGGCGGGTTGTGGCGTAGGCCGAGGCGTTGGGCGGCGAGGGCGGCGACGAGGCCGCCCTGGTCGTCGACCGCGACGACGGCGTCGAGCGGGAGGCGGCCGGCAAGCTGCTCGATGGACTCGGCGGCGCGCTCGGGGTCGTCGAGGTCGAGCCCGACGAAATGGTCGCCCATGACGCCCGCGAGGGCCTGTGGCTGCTCCGAGCCGGTGACGAC
>JAODBO010000034.1 GCA_025464005.1 Acidimicrobiaceae bacterium
ACTGTTGGCGGAGCAGGACCGACGGCCGGCGGCTCCACGCCCTCGGGGAGGGCGGCGCTGTCTATCGGCATGCGTCGTCACTACCCCGCACCCGCCATGGAGCCAAACTTGGCACCGCTCGCGAGTACCTCGCGCCACGATCGTCCCGGCCCGAGCGGGCTCCGAGAACGGTCCCTCGGTTTAGCCCACGACGTCGACGAGCGTCCCGTACGCAAGGTACGGCCAGGCCGCGGCGGCCGAAGACAGAGGGAGCTCGATGCAGCCGAGGCTCTGGGGGATCCCGTAGTCGGCGCGAGCGAGGTAGTGGACGGCGTCGCCGCCGTTGAAATATGCGACGAACTGGACAGGATCCGCGTAGCTCGATCCGCCGGGGTTGGTCCCCCGCATGGTTTGTGATCGATACCGTGCGTATACCGGGAACGTGCCGTCGGCGGTCGGCGACTGCGCGATGCCCGTATTGGCGCCGGCGTGCAGCGCGACTGCACCGTCGTGCCAGATCGTCAAGCTCTCCGGCGGCGTCTTGTTGCCGAGCGCGAAGTTGTAGCCGCCGGTGTTGAGGTTGTTAGCGGCAATCGCCTGGAGCAGATCGTTCCACAAGCCGGGGCCGAGACGGCCGTTCACGGTAAGACCGTGGTCTGCCTGGAACGACATGACGAGACCCTTCGTCATGACGGTGTAGGCGCCCGGTCGCCATAGCGCCTTCAGCTGCGCCGGCCAGGTCGACTGGCGCCACGAGAAGGTCCCGGCCGGCGGCGAGTAGGCCGCTTGCAGCTGCCCGGTTGCATCCGCCGCGGCCGGCGCCGTCCCGGTGGCCGACCACGCGAGCGGGGAGTAGTCGAGCTCCGACAGCAGCTGCTGCAGGCGCAGCATCGAGCCGTCCTCGATCCTGAAGGTGGTGTCGACGTTCGCGGTCAACTTCGCTCCGCCGGCGCCGAGCACGCCTCCGGAGCCACCGGGCACGGTCAACGTCACGGCGCTCAAGGGCACGAACGGCGCCTGCGGGGCGAAGGTCACGGTCGCCGGTCCGCTCGCTTTCCACTGCCCCGCCACGTTCGGGACGAGCGTCGGCATCGGCGAGTTCGCCGACAGCGGCGCCGAGAAGGTGACCGAGATCGGCGTCGTGCCGCTGATGTGGGACGCCCCGTTCGCGGGGCTCGTCGACGACACCTGGAGGGCCGTGACGGGCGCGACGGTCGTCGCGGTGCTCGTGGTCGTGCCGGCGCCGGGCGCGCTCGTCGTCGTGGCGCCGGGGGACCCCGTGGTCGTGGTGGTCCGGCTCGTACCGGCGGGGTGGCCCGAGTGCGTGCGCGTAAGGGCGACGGCGACTGCCCCGCCTACCACGACGGCGGCGACGAGGGCGGCAGTGAGCTGTAGGGGGGACAGGCTCCAGCGGCGGTGCATGCTCGTCACTTCCTACCTTTCGTTCGCGTGCGTTATCCGGGGGAGGATGCCTCGTCGGGCACGAGCCCACTCGTCAGCTCCTCGGCCAGCCACCCGGGCGCGTGGCGCTCGGCCCACGCCTTCGAGATCGTCCCGGTCACCATGGCCCGCAGCGCCTGCGGGTGGGTGAGGGCGAACAGGACGTGACCGGCAACGACCGCGAATATCGCCGCGGCCAGCACGTCGTGGACGAAGGTAGCACCGGTCCTCCAGCTGAGCGGAAACGGCTGGAACCACTTGAGGATGGACCCGCTTGCGAGCATGACCAGGATCGAGCCGCCGATGAAGGCGGCGTTGAGCTTCTGGCCCGGGTTGAACTTGTCGGCGTTCACCACCGTGCGGGTGCCGAACGAGCGGAGCCAGCGGACCTCCTCTGAGCTCCAACGGTTGAGGCGGCGCACGTCCCGGCGCAGCCGCGCGCCCCAGGGCCCGGCGAGCGAGATGATGAGCGGGATCGGCAGCGCGACGCCGCACCAGGTGTGGATGTCGGCGACGAGGGCACGTCTGCCTACGAAGCTCTCGATCGACCCGAAGTAGAGCGGAAGCGCCGTCGCCATCAGCACGGTGAAGAGCGTGGCGTTCGCCCAATGGGCGACGCGCTCGACGCCGTCGAAGCGCAGCAGGCGTCCGACGCTCGGCGCGGCGACGCGTGACCCGACGACGGGCGGGGGAGCCGCCCCGGACGTCGGTGATACCAGCTCGTCGCTCAACGGATCGGCGCGTCGGTCCGGCCGTTCGAGGCGCCCACCCAGGCGTCTACCGAGTAGCCGTTTTGCTCCCAGAACCCGGGCTCGAGGTTGTCGACGAGCCTGATCGCCGATAGCCACTTGAGCGACTTGTACCCGTACATCGGCGCGACGTAGAGCCGGACGGGTCCCCCGTGCGCGGTCGTGATCGGAGCATCGAGCATCCTGTAGGCGACGATGACGTCGCTGAGGCGGGCTTGGTCGATGGTGAGGCTCTCTGTGTCCGCCCCGTCGTAGGAGTCGAACGTCAGTGCCGCCGCCCCGGGCTTCACGCCGGCCAGGTCGAGCACGTGCGAGAGCTGCACGCCCTCCCAATGGACGGCCGGCACGCGCCATCCGGTGACGCACTGGAAGTCCCTCACGAGCCGCGTACTCGGCATCGACTGGAGATCGGCGAGCGTCAGCTCGAGAGGCCGCTCCACAAGCCCTCCGACCCGCAGCCGGTACTGCTCCGGCTTGATCACGGGGAAGGAGCCGGTGATCGTGTAGAGCCGGAAGCGATCCCCTCCCGGGAGGAGCCCGCCGAGGCCCGTTCCAACGGCACTGCCGACGACGCGCTGCACGCGACTGCCGATGACGATCCCGACGGCGCCGAGCGCGGCCATGGACAAGAACACCCGACGGCCGATCGGGGCGCGGCGATCCGGCAGAGCCGCCTCAGTTCCTCGCGCGCCCGGTACCTCTTCGTCCCCCATATGCGCAGGTTACGCCTTGAAGGTCGCTCGAGGTGGGCGCGCGCGGCCCGGCGAGCCGGACTAGAGCGCTCTCGTGAAGAACAGGATTCCGATGATGATGACGACGACGCCGGCGACCGGTATGAGCATTGCTTGCGCCGTCCGGCCGGCGACTCGCAGCGCGCCGAGCGCGACGAGGACGATACCGACGACGATCGCCGCGATGCCTGCGTCGTCGTGCTTGCTCATGCCGGCAAGTACTGCTGCGCTCGTAACTACGCCGTGCATCGTGCCCCCTCGGTCGCCTCTGCGGTCGCTAGGACTGTAGTCAGCCGACAGCACCCGGTGGCGGTCCTCTCGGGCTTGCCCGGGGTGCGTCGCGCCGTCAGTCGCCCTCAGTCGGCGGCGGTGGGGGTGCTTGCTTGCGCCAGAGCTTTTGTGCACGCATCGCGGCCTCTGCGAGCTCCAGCAGCTTGTCGAGGGAGTAGCGGAGCTCGGGAGCCTCCACCGTGGCGTGGCCGATGCTCATGCGGAGTCGAAACGGTCGCTCGGCGGTGGCGTTCTCGTTGGCGAGCCTGTCGAGAATCCGGGCCACGACCGGCTCGGCGTCGAGCGCATCGGTGTCGAGGAGCAACACGACGAACTCGTCCCCGCCGAGGCGGGCCGCGACGTCGGCCCCGCGTACCGTGCTCCACAGGACGTCGGCGACCGCCCGCAGCGCCGCGTCGCCCGCGTCGTGGCCGAAGTCGTCGTTGATGGTCCTCATCTCGTCGACGTCGGCGAACAGGGCGGTCATCGCCTCGCCGGACCGGTGGGCGCGCAGCAGCGCGTGGCTGCCGAGCAGCTCGAGCCCGCGCCGGTTGACGAGGCCGGTGAGCTCGTCGATCACGGCAGCCGTCGTCGTCGCGATCTCGTTCTCGACCATCGCGGCAAGATCGAGCAGCGCCTCGCGCTCGCCGGCAGCGAGGCGTCGCGGCTCCACGTCGATCACGCAGAGCGTCCCGAGCCGGGCGCCGTTCGGCGCCTTTATAGGCGCTCCGGCGTAGAAGCGGATCCCCGGCGCGTCGCTCACGAGCGGGTTGTCGAAGAAGCGGAGGTCGCTCGCAGCGTCCTCCACGGTCATGACCTCGTCGCTGACGAGCGCGTGCGCGCAGAACGAGACGTCCCGGCTCGTCTCTCTCGTGTCGAAGCCCACGCGAGACATGAACCATTGCCGGTCGCTGTCGATCAGGCTCACGAGAGCGATCGGCACCCCGAACAGCCGCTGTGCGGTGCGGGTGATGCGGTCGAAGCGCTCCTGAGGCGCCAGGTCGAGAACCTCCAGCGAGTACAGGGTCGCCAACCTGGCGGATTCGTCAGGTGGCCGAGGTGGCTTCAGCATGGCCCGACAGATCCTAGGAGCGAATCGCCGGTCCTAGGAGCGAACCGCCGGCAGCACCCGGGCCGGCGCCACGCGCTGGCGGCGCCGGTCGTCCGGCCCGCTCAGCTCGAGCCGAGACCCTTCTCGACCTGCGCACCGAGATCGGGCTCGACCTGACACTGCTCCGATGGCACTGCGTTGCTCGCGTGGTCGACGATGTTCTCGGTTGACTGGATTCAGTCGAGAAAGTGGAGCAAGCCCGGTCTTAGCCGCCGTCGCGCCGTGACTCTGTCACACGGCCGCAGCGGCCGCACCAGGCCGCAGGCGTGCTCTGGCTCGAAGGGTGGACGAGCGCTCCGCACACGGAGCACCGCCAAATCGTCGGCGAGATCGGTCTATCCATCACTTCGAGCGTAATCTCGGCACATGAGCGACGAAGCAGACGTGACCCTCAGCCGTGGCGTGCCGGAGACGGTGCTCGCGCCACCGCCCGCTGAGTGGTCCGACGCGCTCGCCGCCGCCCGGGAGGTGCCTCCCTCGGACCGTCTCGCTGCACTCGCGGCGGTGGCGGCCGCCCATCCCCGCTTCCTCGACGCATGGGCGGACCTCGCAGAGCTCGCCGGCGCGGCCGGCGATCACGTGGCGGCGTACGCCTATGCCCGGGTGGGCTACCACCGCGGCCTCGACACCTTGCGAGGCGCGGGCTGGCGGGGCACTGGCTACGTCCGTTGGCGCGAATCGACCAACCGTGGCTTCCTGCGCAGCCTCGACGCGTTGCGACGCCAGGCCGACGTGATCGGCGAGCAAGAGGAGGCGGAGCGGTGCGAGCTGTTCCTCTATCAGCTCGATCCCGAATGGGGCAGGGTCGCGCGCGCCTGATCCGGTCGTACTTGCGGCGATCGGGGGGGCCGGAGTGCTCGCCGGCGACCGGACCACTGGGCCATCCGCGGCCGTAGCCTGTAGGTAGGTTCGCGGCACGTGGCCGCATACGCACGGGAGGATCTCATGGGACTGTTCTCGACCAGCAAGCAGGAGATCGTGAGCCCAGAGCAAGCGTTGCCGGGCCGTGCCGCCCCGCTCGGGCCGTTCGCTAACCATCTCGTGCTCGGGACGCCCATCGTGCCCCCGTTCCCAGCCGGCTTCGAGCGCGCCGTGCTCGGCCTCGGGTGCTTCTGGGGCGCGGAGCGACGCTTCTGGGAGACCGGGGGCGTGTACACCACCGCGGTGGGCTATGCGGGCGGGTTCACCCCCAACCCGACCTACGAGGAGGTCTGCTCGGGTCGCACCGGCCATGCCGAGGTGGTGCTCGTGGTCTTCGACCCCGCACGCACGAGCTACGAGGCGATCGTCTCGTCGTTCTTCGAGGGCCACGACCCGACCCAAGGAATGCGCCAGGGCAACGACGTCGGGACCCAGTACCGCTCGGCGATCTACGCGTCTTCTGCGAAGCAGCTCGCCACCGCGAAGCTCGTGCGCGATCGCTACCAGTCCATGCTGAGCGCCGCGGGCTACGGCGAGATCACGACGGAGCTGGCCGAGTCCGGGCCGTTCTACTACGCGGAGGAGTACCACCAGCAGTACCTCGCGCGTAATCCCGGCGGCTACTGCGGTCTCGGCGGCACGGGCGTGGCGTGCCCGGTGGGCCTCGTCGGAGGCGGGACCCGCTAGCGGCCAGCCGCACAGAGATTCGGGTCGCTGATCAGCCCGGTCGTCGGCTCCCCTCGGATCACCGTGCGGATCCCCGATCGATCGCGCGGGCGATGGTCTGCTGCTCGATCAGGAAGCCGAGGACCTCTTCGCGGGGGAGCGGGGCTGCGACGACGAATCCCTGGATCCAGGTGCAGCCGAGATCGCGTAACTTCGCGATCTGGCCGTGGTTCTCCACGCCTTCCGCGATGACAGACAGGTGAAGCGCCCGAGCCATGGCGAAGATCGCCTCGAGCACCACGGCGCGGTCGGACCCTTCGTCGAGCCGAGCGACGAACGATCGGTCGATCTTCAGCACGTCGATCGGGAACTGCTCCAGGTAGGCCAGCGAGGAGTAGCCCGTGCCGAAGTCGTCGAGCAGGACGTTCACCCCGAGCGCTCGTAGCGACTCGAGCGTCTCGTACGCGACCTCCACGTCGATGATGACCGATTCGGTGATCTCGACCCCGAGCGAGCCCGGCGCGATCGCCGATCCTCTGAGCAGATGTGCAACCCGGTCGGCGAAGCCCGGAACGGCAAGCTGACGGCCGGAGACGTTGACAGTGACCCTGAGCGGTGGATCGACGAGGTAGAGGAGCTGCCACTCGGCCAGCTGAGTGATCGCCTCCCTCAGCACCCAGTCGCCGAGCGCCACGATGAGGCCGGTCTGCTCGGCGAGGGGAACGAACTCGTCGGGACCGATCCGGCCTCGGCTCGGATGGTCCCAGCGCACGAGCCCCTCCAGCGACACCGGTTTGCCGGTGGTCGTGTCGACGACGGGTTGGTACTCGAGCACGAGGTCGCCCTCCGCGATGGCCCTGCGGAGGTCGTGCTCGAGCTGGAGCCGGCGCAGCGCCTCGTAGCGCATCGAACGGTCGAAGACCTCGATTCTGTTGCGCCCGCCCGCCTTTGCGCGGTACATGGCGGCGTCCGCGTCGCGAAGTAGCGCCGCGGCGTCGTGCTCGACTCCGGAGGCGACCGCCACGCCGATGCTCGCGGCGGGCACGTACATGCCTCCTGTGAGCTCGATAGGAGCGCCGATCGCCTCGGCGAGGCGGTCGGCCCGGTCGACGGCCTCGAGCGGGCTCGACAGCTCGTCGAGGAGCACGAGGAACTCGTCGCCGCCGAGGCGACCGATCGTGTCCGTCGGGGCGACGGCGCCGGCGAGGAGCGGCGCAAGAGCCATCAGCACGGCGTCCCCGGCCTCGTGGCCGAGTGAGTCGTTAACGACCTTGAACTGGTCGAGGTCGATCAGGATCAACCCGACGAGGGTGCTCTTCTGGTCGCGCCGGGCCAATGCGGCCGCAGTGCGGTCGAGCAGGAGCGTCCGGTTGTACAGCCCGGTCAGGGGGTCGTGTATGGCCTGGTGGGCGAGGGCCTCTCGGTCGCGACGGTGCGCCGTGACATCCCTGAACTGGCAGAACCGGTACTCCGCCCCGATCTCCGGCGAGACGAGCGATCCCGCGACCTCCGCCCAGACGATGGTGCCGTCCGGCCGTAGGAACCGGCTCTCGTCCTCGACGATCCGGCCCGGCCCGGCCCGGAGCCAACGGGCGTTCTCGACGTCTCCAGCGTGGCTGACGAGGAGCACGGACGACCCGACGAGCTCGTCACGAGTACGGCCGAGAAGGTTGCACAGCGCGGGGTTGACCTCGACGAATTCCAGCTCGAGGTCGAGGAATGCCGCCGCGACGGGGGAGTCCTCGAAACCGCGTCTGAAGCGCTGGTCGACGTCGCGGACGGTGCGCCCGAGGTGTCGGACGAGGATGCCCACGACGAGGACGCTGGCAACGACCATTACCCAGAGCCCGAGGAGCACACCGACCGAGCCGATGCCCGGGTGCTGTCGGTGCTGTACGGCGAGCACAACGGCGTAGATCCCTGCCACCAGGCTCGTCTGCAGCGCCGCTTGACGGGTACTGAAGAACACGAAGGCGTACGGCGACAGCCACAAGAAGAGCATCTCGGCGCCGCTGGAAGGCCCCCCGCCTCCGTAGACGCCCAGTGCGGCGAGCACCGTGGCGAGGAAGATCACCACCTGGAACGCTCCGAGCGGGAGGTGATCGAGCGCCCCGGAGAGCAGGGCGAGGCCGGCGAGGACGGCGATCACCGCGCTCGAGACGACCACCGCATAGTCCGCGTAGGGCGCGGGCGGGAACGCCAGCAAGACCGTTCCGGTGACCCCGGCGATCACGAGGAGCGCACCGGACCAGCGCGCGAGGAACCGAGCCCTGCCCGGACCGAAGGGCGTGCTGGCGGCGCCTGGACGCGATGAGCTCACCAGGTGATCACGTCGTTCGCGGCCGCGCGGTTAAGTCCCAGGTGACGACGGCGCCGGCGGTCGCGCATGTTTCGTCGCCGCCGAGCGGGGATGGCGCCCGGCGGCGAGGGTCAGCCGTCGCTCGATCTCGCCCACAAGTTGATGCCGGCGTCGACGGCGTGACGGTCTATCTCGGCGAGCTCCTCGCTCGTGAACTCGAGGTGCTCGAGCGCGGCGAGGTTCTCCTCGAGCTGTGCGACGCTGCGCACCCCTACGAGCGCCGAGGTCACCCGCGGGTCTCGCAGCACCCAGGCGATCGCCATCTGAGCGAGCGACTGCCCCCGGCGCTTGGCGATGGCGCCGAGCGCGCGTACGCGCTCGAGTTGCTCGTCGGTGATCGAGTCCCGCCTCAAGGAGTGGTCCTCGCTCGCCCTCGACTGCTCCGGGACGCCTCCGAGGTACTTTTCGCTGAGCAGGCCTTGGGCGAGCGGCGAGAAGGCGATGCAGCCGGCACCTTCCTGCTCGAGCACGTCGAGCAGGCCCTGCTCGATCCAACGGTTGAGCATCGAGTACGACGGCTGGTGGATCAGCAGCGGCGTTCCGAGCGAGCGGAGGATCGCGGCGGCCTCGCCGGTGCGCTCGGGCGAGTACGAAGAGATCCCGACGTAGAGCGCCTTGCCCTGGCGTACCGCGGCGTCGAGTGCCCCCATCGTCTCCTCGAGGGGCGTCTCGGCGTCGAAGCGGTGCGAGTAGAAGATGTCCACGTACTCGAGGCCCATGCGCTGCAGGCTCTGGTCGAGGCTCGCGAGCAGGTACTTGCGGGAGCCCCCGTCGCCATAGGGACCGGGCCACATGTCGTAGCCGGCCTTGGTCGAGACGACGATCTCGTCGCGGTACGGTCGGAGGTCCTCGCGAAGGATCCGGCCGAAGTTCACCTCTGCGGCGCCGTACGGCGGCCCGTAATTGTTCGCCAGGTCGAAGTGGGTGACCCCGCGCTCGAATGCTCGCCTGACGATGGCGCGGGCGTCGTCGAAGGGCCGTGCGTCGCCGAAGTTCTGCCAGAGACCGAGAGAGATCGGCGGAAGCACGAGACCTCGGGACCCGCAGCGCCGGAACCTGGTGCCTCTGTAGCGGTCCTGAGCCGGGAGGTACGTCACGTCGATTGCTCCTTTCGAGCGGCGCCGTCGGCCTGTCGCATCTGGCCGGGCCCCCCAGCGTAGGTTCACGCGCCCTGTTGTCGGGGGTGCCTTGCACTCACCGGACGGCGTCGGTACGTTCTGTGTCAGTACGGTGACACTCGTCAGATGACCTGTCCGGGAGGCGCGACGTCCCGGGACCAAGGCGACTACTCCAAGGAAAGCGTGACCACATGGCCGAGGGGTTCCTGAGCAACACCGACGTGCGGCTCGCCGCCCGTCGCCGCGCTCCGCGCCTCGTGGACGCTGTGGTCGGGGAGATCGTCGAGATCGTCGTGAGCGGCGTGATCGCGCCGGGCGCCTCGCTTCCGGCCGAGACGGACCTCGCCCGTCAGATCGGGGTGAGCAGGCTCACGTTGCGCGAGGCCATCACGGCGCTCGCCGCCAAGGGCGTGCTCGATCCCCAGCACGGTCGTGGCACCTTCGTCCGCCCGGTGGAGCTGTGGTCCCCGCTGGATCCGGTGCTGCTCGCCGCTCGCGCTCGTCTCCTCGGCGAGGACATAGGCGAAGAGCTGCTCGAGGCGCGAAGGATCGTCGAAGTCGCCGCAGCGCGCCTCGCGGCGCAGCGCCGACTGGCGTCACACGTCAGCGAGCTCGAGCAGCAGCTCGGCAGGATGCGCGGCGCCGCGGCGCAACGAAGCCTCGAGATGTGGGTCGCCTCCGACGTTCGCTTCCACGAGGTCCTGCTCGAGGCCGCCGGAAATCCGGTGGTCGCGGCGTTGTTCGACGCGATCGGCGAGGTCGTGCTCGACGTGCGGCGCCGCACCTCGGCGCTGCCCGAGCGGTGGCGTCGCGCGATTGCGGCGCACGAGCGTGTGCTGCAAGCAGTCGAGGCGGGCGACGCAGCCGCCGCGGAAGAGGCGATGGCCGCTCACCTGGCCGATACCGAGGAGGACATGCAGGCCACCCGGGGAGCCTTAAGGCATCCCGCAGGGGCCGACGGTCCATCGCATGCACGTTCGTTCGAACTTCGCCAAACCGAGGCGGTCTGATGCCGCCCGGTCGGGTCCTCGATCCACCCAATAAGATTCAAAGACCCAAGACAGGGGGATGACTCCAGCATGGCTAACAACGAATCCCACGAAGTGAGCCCGAGGCAGTACGAGGTTTCGAGGCGCCGCTTCCTGCGCAACGCAGGTATGGCCGCAGCTTCGATGCCGCTGCTCGGCGGCCTTGCCGAGATCCTCACCGAGCGCGGAGCCAGCGCTCAGACCTACCGTGACTCGTCCAACCCGCTCTTCGCGTCGCATAAGGCGTACCGGTTCTCGTTCATCAACCACGTGACGACCAACACCTTCTTCACCGCCACGCAGTACGGGATCGCGGATGCCGCGACGATCTGCGGCATCCCGACACCGCAATGGACGGGTTCGCAGAACTCGATCGTGTCGCAGATGGTCACGGCGATGGATCAGTCGATCGCGGCCAAGGTGAGCGGGATCGCCGTTGCGCTCATCGACCCGACCGCCTTCAACACCCCGACCGACCGGGCGCTCTCGAGTGGCATCCCCGTCGTCTCCTACAACGCCGATGAGCCGGGCAACCACCGCATGGCCTACATCGGGCAGAGCAACCTGGCCGCCGGCGCGGCCGCGGCGGCGCGAATCGTGAAGGTGGTCCCGAAGGGCGGCCTCGTCGGCATGGTCATCGCGACCCCCGGCTCGGGCAACCTCCAGCCCCGGATCAACGGCGCGCTGCCGATCTTCAAGAAGGCCGGGCTCCAGACCGAGGTCGTCAACGGCACCGCGCTCCAGGCGACCGAGATCACGGCCGTCCAGTCGTGGTACGAGGGTCACAAGAACGTGAAGTTCCTCTATGGCGTCGACGGCGGGGACTCCATCGCAGTCGCGACGCTGATCGCGAAGAACAACCTCAAGGGCAAGGTCGGCGGCTCCGGCTGGGACGTCGCGGTGCCGACGCTGCAGCAGGTGAAGTCGGGCGCCCTGACGTTCACCATCGACCAGCAGGCGTACCTGCAGGGCTTCATCCCGACCATCCAGCTGTTCATGTACAACATCTCGGGTGGCCTCATGCAGCCGTGCAACACCGACACTGGCCTCGGCTTCGTGACGAAGTCGAACGTCTCCCCGTACCTCGCCCACAACACGCGCTTCGAGGGCAGCGGCTCGGCGGAGACGGCCTTCGCTCCTCCGGCGAAGATCGCCGTCTGATCAAGTGGCCCAGGCGACAATCGCCACCGGCTCGGCGCCCGCCGCCCCCGCTCCGTCCTCCGGGACGGAGCGGGGGCGGTCCGCGTCCATCGTCAGGCTCCTGATCCAGCGCCGGGAGGCGACGGTCTTCCTGGTCACCGTGGCGGTGATCGTCTACTTCTCGATTCGCAACGCCAACTTCTACTCCGAAGCAAACATCATCACGATGGTGCAGTACATCGCGCCGATCGCCGTGATCGGCGCCGGCGAGGTGCTGCTCCTCGTGCTCGCCGAGATCGATCTCTCGGCCGGCCAGACCTTCCTCACGGCGCCGTGGATCGTGTACTTCATCCATACCGACGGCGTGCCGATCGGCTGGTCGATCGCGATCGCGCTCCTGTGCAGCCTCGCGATAGGTGCGTTCAACGGCGTCTTCACGGTCGTGTTCGGCGTGCCTTCCCTCGTCGTCACGCTCGGTACGAACTACGCGCTCGCCGGCTTCGTGCTCATCGCCTCGAGCGCTGTGCAAGTCGACATGCCGGGCCGGACCGGGACCTTTGGGCAGGTTTTCGGCATCAGCAACTGGTCCGAGATCGCCTGGGCACTGGCGATCGTCGTCGTGATCTGGGTGCTGCTCAAGAAGACGCGCTTCGGCGTGCACACGACCGCTACCGGCGGCAACCTCCTCGGCGCGGCGGAGGCCGGCATACCGGTCAAGCGCGTCAAGGTCTGGTGCTTCATGATCCTGGCGTTCGGGGCCGCGTTCGTCGGGATCCTGGACGGCATCCGGATCGGCAGCCTCGACCCCGCGGCGCCGGGCCTCGACGTGGTGCTGAGCGGCATCGTCGCCGCGGTCATCGGCGGCACTGCGTTGACCGGCGGGCGTGGCACCGTCGTCGGGACCTTGATCGGAGCAGTCTTCCTCGGTGTCCTCGAGGACGGTTTCAACCTGATCGGCGTCAGCGCCAACTGGTTTATCCTCGCCGAAGGCGTCGTCATCCTCGTCGCGATGGCGATAAACGTGCAGCTAGGCATTCTCGCCGAAAGGACGAAACGGTGACGATCACCGAAGACAGCGGACCCTCGGGGGCCGGCCCGAAGGTCGTGGACTCGAGGGAGATCGTGCTGCAGACCGAAGGCATCACGAAGCGCTTCGGCGCCGTCGTGGTGCTGAGGGGCGTCGATATGGTGCTCGGCAGGGGCGAGGTGCTCGGCCTGGTTGGGGACAACGGCGCGGGCAAGTCGACCTTCGTGAAGATCCTCTGCGGCTTCCAGCGCCAGGACTCCGGGCGGATCCTGGTGGAGGGCGAGGAGGTCCAGTTCCACACGGTGGAGGACGCTCGCGCGAAGGGTATCGAGACCGTCTATCAGGACCTGGCCCTCGTCCCGCAGCTCACCGTCTACCAAAACCTCTTCCTCAACCGTGAGCTGACCTACGGCGGCAAGCTCGGTCTCATGAACAACCGCAAGATGCGTCAGCTGACGCGCCAGTACCTCGACGAGATCCGGGTGAACGTGCCCAACATCGACGCCGAGGTGGACCGGCTCTCGGGTGGTCAACGGCAGGCGATCGCCGTGGCGCGGGCCACCCGCCAGGAGGCGAAGATCCTCCTGCTCGACGAGCCGCTCGCGGCGATGGGCGCGAAGGAGTCGGCGCTCATCATCGACCTCGTCAAGGACCTCTCGCAGAACCGCGGCGTCTCGATCGTCGTCATCGATCACAACTACACGCACCTGTTCGAGCTGTGCGACCGTGTCAGCGTCTTCCAGCAGGGCAGGGTGACCTTCGACAAGCGCGTCGCCGAGACGTCGCTCGAGGAGCTGACCGAGCTGATGGTCTCGGACTACCGACGCCAGGTCATGGAGGGCCAAGCGCAGCTGAAGGGCGCATGAGGACCGGAGCGCGTCGGTGAGCGTCGTAGAGCTTCGGGCCGAGGTCGCGCTGGGCCTGCAGGCCTCGCTCGGGGAGGGTCCGGTCTGGGACGAGCGTGACGGCACCCTCGTCTTCGTGGACATCGAGCAGGGGAGCGTGTACCGCTACGACCCTTCGTCGGGTCGCGCCGTGAGCTTCTCGACGGGGACCCACGTCGGCGCAGTCGGTTTGCGCAGCGACGGCGGGCTGGTGCTCGCGCTCCTCGATGGGTTCGCGCTGTCGGGGCCAGCGGGCGAGGCACTCGAGCCGGTGCCGGGCTTCGCGACCGACGCCTCGGCCGTCCGTTTCAACGACGGCGAGGTCGACCCGTGGGGTCGCTTCGTCGCGGGGACGATGGACTGGGGATTCGTGAAGCCTGTCGGGTCCCTGTACAGGCTCTCGCCGGACGGCGAGGTCGAGACGCTCCTGTCGGGTGTCACCATCTCGAACGGTCTCGCGTGGACCCCGGACCGCACGGTGATGTACTACGTGGACACACCCACGCTCGGTGTCGACGCGTTCGACGTGGACCCCGACGACGGCACCATGACCCGTCGGCACCGGGTGATCACGATCGACGAGGCCGAGCACGGGCGCCCGGACGGGATCGCCCTCGACGTCGAGGGCTGTGTCTGGGTGGCCTGCTACTGGGGGTCACGGGTCTGCCGCTTCACCCCCGAGGGCAGGCTCGACAAGGTGGTGCACCTCCCCGCGAGCTGCGTCACGAGCGTCGCGTTCGCGGGGCCACGGCTCGATCAGCTCTACATCACCACTGCCCGCACCGACCTCGACGCCGGGCGGCTCGCCGGCGAGCCGCATGCGGGCGACCTCTTCGTCGTCGACCCAGGCGTCGCGGGCATCGCGCCGGCGCGCTTCGGCTGAGGCGAGGCTCGACGAGGCGATGATCGGGGCCCGAGGCTCGACGCGATGATCGAGGTCCGAGGCCTGACGACGCGATGATCGAGGTCCGAGGCCTGACGAAGCGCTACGGGCGCGTCACGGCGATCGACGGCCTGTCGTTCGACGTCCTGCCCGGGCGGGTCACGGGCTTCCTCGGTCCGAACGGGTCCGGCAAGTCGACGACGATGCGCCTCGTCGTCGGGCTCGACATCCCCACCTCGGGATCGGTAGCCGTCGCAGGTCGGCCGTATCGCGAGCTCGCCCGCCCGCTCACCGAGGTCGGCGCGCTGCTCGACGCCGGAGCGCTGCACCCGGGGCGGAGGGCGCGCGACCACCTTCGCTGGCTCGCGGTGACGAACGGCATCTCCCGTCGCCGCGCCGACGAGGTGCTCGCCCTCGTCGGCCTCGAGAGCGCGGCACGTCGCAGAGCCTCGACCCTCTCGCTCGGGATGCGCCAGCGCCTCGGCATCGCCGTCGCGTTGCTCGGGAATCCCGGTGTCCTGCTCTTCGACGAGCCGATCAACGGACTCGATCCCGAGGGGATCGTCTGGGTGCGCCGTCTGATGCGGTCCCTGGCGGCCGAGGGGCGCACGGTGTTCGTCTCCAGCCATCTCATGAGCGAGATGGCGCTCACGGCCGACCATCTCGTCGTCGTCGGGCGCGGGAAGCTCGTCGCGGACGCGGCGCTGACGGACTTCGTCGAGCAGGCATCGTTGCGGGCGTCGCGCGTCGTGACCCCCGAGCCCGAGCGCCTCGCCTCGGCGCTCGATGGAGCCGGCGCGACCGTGTCGGCCGGGCCGGACGGGCTCCTCGAGGTCACGGGCCTGACGACCGCCCGGATCGGGGAGCTCGCGCTCGCCGCCTCGGTCGTGCTGCACGAGCTCACGCCGGTCCGGGCCTCGCTCGAGGAGGCATACATGGAGCTCACCGCGGACAGCGTCGAGTACCGGGTCGCCGATCCCGCGGCCGGGGCGCGCTCGTGACGACCGCCGTACCTTCTCGGTCCGGGGACGGATCGGCCTGGTCGCCGGCGAGCGGCGACGGATCGGCCTGGTCCTCGACGAGGGCGTTCGGCGCGTCCATCAGCGCGGAATGGCTCAAGGTCACGACCGTGCGGTCGAGCTACATCACGCTCGTCGTGTCGTTGGCCGCGATGGTCGGCGTCAGCGCGATCGTCTGCGCCTCGAACGTCAGCAGCTTCGACAAGCTCGGGCTGTTGGAGCGGACCGTGTTCAAGCTGACCTTCGACCCCGCCTTCTCCGGTGTGAGCGGGGTGTTCCTCGCTCAGCTCGGCGTCGGCGTGCTCGGCGTGCTCACCATGACGTCCGAGTACAGCAGCGGCATGATCCGCACGAGCCTCGCGGCAGTCCCGCGGCGGCTCCATCTCCTCATGGCAAAGGCGATCGTGTACCTGGTGATCGCTCTCGTGGTCGGCCTCGTCGGCTCGTTCTGCTCCTTCCTCGTCGGACAGTCGATCCTGAGCGGTGCCGGTCTGTCCACGTCCCTCTCGGCGCCGGGCGTGCCCCGTGTGGTCATCGGCGGCGGTCTCTACCTAGCGGTGCTCGGCCTTCTCGGCGTCGGCCTCGGCGCGATGATCCGAAGGACCGCCGGAGCGGTCGCCGCGCTGTTCGGCCTCCTTCTCGTGCTTCCGGCGATCGCCGCTGCGCTCCCGTCCCCCTGGGGCCCGGATGTAAGCCGATACCTGCCCAACGAGGCCGGCTCAGCTCTCTTGCACCTCACCGACCGGACCGACGTGCTCGCTCCGTGGAGCGGCTTCGCCGTCTTCGCGGCGTACGCGGTCGTGGCGATGGTGCTCGGTTCGACGCTGCTGCTCAGACGCGACGCCTGAGAGCGACGCCCGACTGTCTCGGGCATTGGCAAGCCGTCAACGTTGGTGTTTCCGGCGCAGGCGCCCCCAGGCCCGCTCGACCTGCTTCATCTCCTTCGGCCACGCGCCGGCGAGCTCGGCAGCGCGCTGATGCTGGACGACGGCAAGCTGGCCGGCGAAGAACGCCACCTCCGGCGCCTCGGTGGCCGCCGATCGCAGCCATGCCGCTGCGGCGACGGCGTCCCGGTGGCGCCCGAGGCGCCGCTGGAGCGTCGCGCACGCCTTCGCGAGCTTCGCCGCATCGTCGCCGAGGACCGGGATCGCCAGCTCGCTCGCGAACCTGAGCTCCTTGGCACGGATGCGAACGGTATGGAGCGCGGCGTCGGTCGGCTCCTTTCGGGCGACTCGAGCCGATTCGCGCAGGTTCCTCCAGGGCCGGCCGAGCAGGCGGGGCAGCGCCTTTCGCGCGTCGGCCGCGGCGCGCCGCCGCATCGGGGGAGTGCCGGCGAGCACGTCGAGGTAGCTCGTCGCCGCCTCGTGGCGCGGATTCGCCCGGGCCGCTGCCACGCCGCGCAGCGCGACGGCCCGATCGGCGGCGAGCATCGCGGTGAGCTTCGCCGAGTCGCTGCCGACCCGGGGGCAGTTGCCGGCCCGCAGGAGCCGGGCGATGACGACGTCGACGTCGCGGACCTCGCCGAGCTGGGTCTGGTACCAGGAGATCTGGGCAAGCGCTCCGCTCAGCCACGACGGGTCGAACAGCGACCGGAACGTGCGAAGGAGCGAACGGATGCGCCGGAGCTCGACGCGGGCGTCGTGCAGCGCCCCGGGCTCGATCTCCGTGGCGAGGCGCCCGTCGTTGACGAAGAAGGCCGCGCTCGAGCGGGTGAGCTCTCCCTGCAGCAACGTCCCGAGCTCCACGCGAGCCGATCGTACTGGCGGGCTCCCCGAGGCGCTTCGCCGGCCCTCTCCAAGCACCGGCGCGCGAACGGGCGCCACGCGCGGCGCCGTGTCGGCGATGATGCAGGCCATGCGCTGGGTGGCCTTCGCCGCAGGGATCGTCATCGTCTTCGCGACCTGGGCCAGCCTCGTCGCGACGCTCGTGCTGCCGAGAGGCGAGTCGTTCTTCCAGCGCCTGTCGTCCGTCGTGCTGCGGGCGCTGCGGGTCGCGGTCGTGTCCCTCGCCCGGCTAACCCCGAGCTACGCGACCAAGGACTCCCTGCTCTCGCTCATCGGCCCGGTCGGCGTGCTGCTCCAGCTGGCTGTGTTCCTGGCGGCGTTCGTCGCCGGCGCCGCGCTCCAGCTAGTTCCGTGGACGGTCTCGTTCCCGACGGCGTTCAGCCAGGCCGCGGGCTCGGTGTTCGTCGTCGGACTGATCGGCGACGTCGGACCGACGAACAACATGATCCGGGTCCTGGCGGCCGCCACCGGTGCGGTCACCATCGCTCTGCAGATCGGTTACCTGCCGGCGATCTACCAGTCCTACGCGTCACGTGAGGCACTCGTCGCGCGCATGGAGAGTCGAGCGGGAACGCCGGCGTGGGGGCCGGAGGTGCTCATACGCCACCTTCTCGTCAACGCGCTCGACGCGATCGACGACTTCTACCGTGACTGGGAGGTCTGGGCGGCGGACGTGGCCGAGAGCCATGGCACCCACCCGGTGCTCGTGGCGTTCCGCTCGGCCGAGGTGGGCTACTCGTGGGTGCTGTCGCTGCTGGCGGTCCTCGACGCCGCCGCGCTCCAGCTCGCGCTCTGCCCCTCGACCGCACCGTCCTCGGCGCGGATGTGCCTGAGGATGGGCTTCAGTGCCCTGCGCCGCATCGCGACGACGCTGCGCTGGCCATACGACCGGGACCCGTTGCCGGAGGGACCGATCGAGCTCGACTACGCCGACTTCGCCTCGGCCGTGGCCCAGCTCGTCGAGGCGGGGCTCCCGGTGGAGCGAACGGCCGAGGAGGCGTGGCCTCACTTCCGGGGCTGGCGGGTGAACTACGAGTCGATCGCCTATCGCCTCGCGGACTATCTCGTGGCGCCGCACGCCCCGTGGTCCGGTGAACGCCATCACCTGCCTCCGGACATCGTGCCGCCGGCGCGGCCGCCGCACCGATCGCCCGATAACGACCCGTGGGATGACGACCGATTCCGCCGATGAGCTCGCGGTAGGAGTCTCAGCCGTCCTCGCGCACCAGGTGCAGAGCGAGGGTGGGGCAGGCCGCGGCGGCCTTCTTGGCCAGCGAGAGCAGCTCGCTCGGCACGGGCTTGCCGTCGACGATCGGGAAGCCCCAGTCGTCCATCACGATCATCTCGGGAAGCAGCTCGGCGCAGATGCCCCTGCCGTCACACGCGATGGGGTCCACCCGCAGCAGAAGGTCGCGCCGGCGTGCGTGGCGCGGGGCCGTCCCGGGCCCGACCGCGTCGCGTCCCACGCCCGAGGTCACAGCGAGCGCACGCTGGGCAGGCCGAGCGCGCTCTGCTCGGGGTGCCGGGCTCCGCAGCCGCCGCTCATGTGCCGCTCGATCTCGTCGCCGAAGACCGTCAGAGCGCTCCGCACGAGGCGCACGACGCCGTCGGGGTGTGCGCAGGCTCCTCGTCCCTCCACCTCCCCGAGCCAGCGGCGGAGCTTGCTCAGGCTCTCGGGGCTGGCCTCGCGACGGGCGACGCGGACCAGCTCGTCGCTGATGGCGCGCAGACCGAACACGCACGGACCGCACTGGCCCGCGGACTGACCGGCGAGGTACCGGACGAGCCGGGCGGTCTCGACGACTCCGCAGCAGCTCGAGGGCATCGCGAGCAGCAGTCCGGCGCCCACGCTCGCGCCGTGTGGCCCGAGCCCCTCCCGGCTGAACGGTGCATGCGCGACGGCCGCCTCGATCCAGGTGCCGAAGTAGCCGCCGACGAGGAACGCCGACGGTGTGCCCACCGGGCCGCCGGCGGCCCGTACGACGTCGGAGATCGCGGTGCCGAGCGCCGCCTCATAGACGCCGGGCCTCGTCACGGCGCCTCGGGCCGTCACGAGGATCGTGCCGGGCTCGGCGTCGGTCCCGAGCGAGCGGAACCAGTCCTCGCCGTAGCGCGCGATGAGCGCGACGTGCGCCAGCGTCTCGGCGTTGTTGATGAGCGTCGGGCGCCGTTCGACCCCCTCCTCGAAGGGGCGCCGCGGCGACGAGGTCGGCACCGAGGAGCCGTGCTCGATCCAGTTGACGACGGCGCTCTCCTCGCCGGCGACGAAGTGGTCCGCGGCCGTCACCACTTCGATGGGCACGTCGTCGAGGTCGCGTCCGGCACGGCCCCGCACCGCGTCCCTCAAGGTTGTCACGACGGTGGGATGGGCGACCACCACGATGCGTCGCGCTCCCACGGCCTCGGCCGCTGCGCTCGCGCCGTCGAGAACGAGATGCGGCACGAGACCGCACAGGGTCTTGTCCTTCGCGCTGACGGGCTCGGCCTCGACGGCGTTCACCACGACGACGGCGGCGCCCCGCTGGGCGGCGACAGCAGCGAGCTTTCGTGCGGTCGGGAAGCCGCCTCCGCCGCGTCCCGTCAGCCCGGCGCGCTCCACCATGCCGATCAGCGGGTGATGGTCGCGGCGCACGCGCAGCCGGGCGAGCGGGGGGAGCGGCCCGAACCGGTCGAGGTGCGCGCCGAGATCGACGAGGCGCTCGCCGGCGCTGGGCAGCAGGCGCGGCAGGCCGCTCGGACCGGGGCGCTCGCCCCTCGGCAACGGGGCGCCCGCCGCGCCCGTGTCGGGTGCGGCGAGGTTCATCGCCGTCCTACCGTGCGGCCGAGGCCCGACTGCGCGTGCTCGAGCGTCGCGCGCTCAGGCAGCGGCACCGTCGCCGGGGCCGGCCCGGGCT
>JAODBO010000080.1 GCA_025464005.1 Acidimicrobiaceae bacterium
CGCCCGCGGGAGGGCGTGATCGACGAGGAGCCGTTTCTCGCCACCGTGCGCTATCGCACCGTCGGTGACGCGACCTGCACGGCCGCCGTCGAGTCCCTGGCCGCGACCCCCGAAGAGGTCATCGCGGAGACGGCCGTCGCCCGAGTGTCCGAGCGCGGCGCCACGCGGGCCGACGACCGGTTCTCCGAGGCCGCTATGGAAGATCGAAAGCGCGAGGGCTACTTCTGATGCATCTGGGCCCGTCGTGACGCGCGAGGCGTCGCTGTGACGACTGAGGTGACGCTGTGACGACTGAGGTGACGCCGTGACGACTGACGTGACGCTGTGACGAGCGAGGCGTCGTCCTGATGGAACTGCTCCGCCTGGCGACGGCCGGCAGCGTCGACGACGGCAAGTCCACGCTCATCGGCCGGCTGCTGTACGACTCCAAGCAGGTCTACGAGGACCAGCTCGAGTCCGTCGAGCGCACGAGCCGCGACCGTGGCGACGAGTACGTCGACCTAGCGCTGCTCACCGACGGCCTGCGCGCCGAGCGCGAGCAGGGCATCACGATCGACGTCGCCTATCGCTACTTCGCCACCCCGCGGCGCAAGTTCATCGTCGCCGACACGCCCGGTCACACCCAGCACACGCGCAACATGGTCACCGGCTCCTCGACCGCCGATCTCGTCGTGGTGCTCGTGGACGCCCGCAACGGCATCACGGAGCAGACCCGCCGCCACGCGTTCATCGCGTCGCTGCTGCGCATCCCGCATCTCGTGATCTGCGTCAACAAGATGGACCTCGTCGGCTACTCCCAGCAGCGGTTCGACGAGATCCGGGCCGAGTTTCAGGAGTTCGCCACGAGGCTCGAGATCGCGGACCTGACCTTCATCCCGATCTCGGCGCTGCGCGGCGACAACGTCGTCGACCGCTCGGGCGAGATGGGCTGGTTTCAGGGCTCCTCCCTCTTGCACCACCTCGAAGAGGTGCACATCGCCTCGGACCGCAACCTCATCGACCTGCGCTTCCCGGTCCAGCGTGTGATCCGACCGCGATCGAGCGACCACCACGACTTCCGCGGCTACGGGGGCCAGGTCGCGGGCGGCGTGCTCGAGGTGGGCGACGAGGTGCTCGTCCTGCCTTCGGGCTTCACCACCACCGTCGAGGCGATCGAGACAGCGGACGGCCCGCTCGAAGAGGCGTTCCCGCCGATGTCGGTGGTCGTGCGGCTCTCCGACGAGCTCGACATCTCGCGGGGCGACATGATCTGCCGCCAGCACAACCAACCGACGATCGGCCAGGACGTCTCGGCGATGATCTGCTGGATGGCCGACGCTCCGCTGCGCCAGGGCGCCAAGCTCGCCCTGAAGCACACGACTCGGTGGGTGCGGGCGCTCGTGCAAGACGTCCACTACCGGCTGGACGTCAACACCTTGCACCGGGACCGCGGCGTGAGCGGGCTCGAGCTCAACGACGTCGGCAGGGTCGAGCTGCGCACCACCGCGCCGCTGTTCTACGACGAGTACCGGCGCAACCGCTTGACGGGAAGCTTCATCCTCGCCGACGAGTCGACCAACGCCACCGTCGCCGCCGGGATGATCCTCCACCCGCGCACGTGAGCGTGCCCGGGTCGCGGGCTCCGGGTGCGACCGTCTGGTTCACCGGCCTCTCGGGGTCCGGCAAGTCGACGGTCTCCCGGGCGCTCGCGGCGACACTCGCAGAGCTGGGCGAGCGGGTCTTCCCCCTAGACGGGGACGACCTGCGCGAGGGGCTGAATGCCGACCTCGGCTTCACCGCCGAGGACCGGGCGGAGAACGTGCGCCGCGTCGCCGAGGTGGCGTTGCTGTTCTCGCGCGCCGCGCACCTCACGCTCGTCACCGTCATCAGCCCGTATGCCGCGGGGCGCCGCCACGCTCGCGAGCGGCACGTCGCGAGCGGCGTGGCTTTCGTCGAGGTCCACGTGGCGACACCGCTCGAGGTCTGCGAGAGCCGTGACCCGAAGGGCCTCTACCGACGCGCTCGCGCCGGCGAGATCCAGGCTTTCACGGGCGTCTCCGACCCCTACGAGCTGCCCGAGGCGCCGGACCTCGTGCTCGTGACCGAATCCCGCGCCCCCTCCGAGTGCGCCACCGAGGTTCTCGAGCTGCTCCGTGATCGCTCGCTGCTCACGGGCGCGCCGGCGCTCTCGGGCCTGCGCGCTCAGTGTGACCAGGCGGTAGATGGTCGCTAGGCTGGCTTGTACATAGATGGGACCGGGGAGCTCGCGCGCGTCGCGTGGCTGCCCGGTCGAGTGCCCGGCGGGACCGGGCGCAGAGATCGGAGGTGGTCCCGACGCCTGACGAGGTCGGTGTGAGCGGGCAGTACGACATCGTCATCGTGGGTGGGGGACCCGGCGGCTACGCCGCAGCCCTCTACGGCGCGGCGGCGGGCCTCGACATCGCCATGGTCGAGAAGGAGAAGGTGGGGGGCACGTGCCTCCACCGTGGATGCATCCCGGCGAAGGAGTTCCTGGAGACGGCGAGCGTCTTTCGCACCGTCGCCGGCGCCAAGGAGTTCGGCGTGCAGAGCTCACAGCCGACGGTCGACTTCGCCGTCAGCCTCGATCGCAAGCGCAAAGTGGTCGAGCAGCTCTTCCGTGGTCTTGCCGGGCTGTTGCGCCAGCGCAAGGTGACGACGGTGCCCGGCACCGGCCAAATGCTTGCCGACAAGCGCGTCCGGGTGACCGCGCCGGACGGGTCGGTGAGCGACCTCGTCGGCACCCACGTCATCCTCGCCTCCGGCTCCGTGCCGCGCACGATCCCGGGCTTCGAGCCCGACGGCACGGTCGTGCTCACCTCCGACGAGGTGCTCGAGCTCGCCGCGATGCCTTCCTCGGCCGTGGTCATCGGCGGCGGCGCGATCGGGTGCGAGTTCGCCTCGATGATGGCCGACCTCGGCTCCCAGGTGACGCTCCTCGAGGTCGCCCCCGGGCTGCTTCCGGGTTGCGACCCGGATGTCGCCGACGTCGTGGCCAAGTCGTTCAAGCGCCGCGGGATCGACGTGCGCACCGGCGTGACGGTGAAGGGCCACGAGCGCCGCGACCGAGGAACCACGGTCCTTCTCGGCGAGGGCGAGCGCATCGACGCGGACGTCGTCGTCGTATCGGTGGGCCGCCGGCCCCTCTCCGACGGCCTGCTCGCGGACGGGACCGGCGTGCGCGTCGACGAGCGGGGCTTCGTCGCCGTCGACGAGTGGATGCGCACCGGCGTCGACGGGGTGTTCGCCGTGGGCGATCTCGTGGCCACGCCGCAGCTCGCGCATGTCGCCTTCGCCGAAGCCATCCTCGTCATCAAGCAGGTCCTCGAGGAGCCGGCGGTGCCGGTCGACTACGCGAAGGTGCCGTGGTGCATCTACTGCCATCCCGAGGCGGCCTTCACCGGTCTGACCGAGCAGGCGGCCCGGGACGCGGGCTACGACGTTGTCGTGCAGAAGGATCCCTACGGAGGCAACGGACGCGCCCGGATCCTCGGGGAGACCGAGGGCTTGGTCAAGGTGATCTGCGAGAAGGGTCCCGACGGCCGAGCGGGGCGGATCCTCGGCGTCCACATGGTCGGGCCGTGGGTCACCGAGCAGCTGGGCCAGGCGTACCTCTCGGTCAACTGGGAAGCCACGCCGGACGAGGTCGCTCAGTTCATCCAGCCGCACCCGACGCTCTCCGAGGCTTTCGGCGAGACGGTGCTGGCACTTACCGGAAGGGGCCTCCACGTTGGCTGACATCACCATGCCGCAGCTCGGCGAGACGGTGACCGAGGGGACGATCATCCGCTGGCTGAAGCAGGTGGGCGACGCAGTCGCCCAGGACGAGGCGCTGTTCGAGGTGTCGACCGACAAGGTCGACTCGGAGGTTCCCTCGCCCGCGGCCGGTGTGCTGAGCGAGATCCTCGTCGCCGAGGGCGAGACCGTCGACGTCGGCGCGCGCCTCGCAGTGGTCGCCGCCGCTGGAGAGGCGCC
>JAODBO010000140.1 GCA_025464005.1 Acidimicrobiaceae bacterium
AGGCGTGCGCACCAGTCGGATCTCGAGACCGTAGGAGCAGTTTGTGAGCTACCAGGCTGAGTACATCTGGATCGACGGCACGGAGCCGACCCCCATGCTCCGGTGCAAGACGAAAGTGATCGCGGACGGCGCGGAGCCCGGCATCTGGGGCTTCGACGGCTCGAGCACCAACCAGGCGCCCGGCAGCAACTCCGACTGCGTCCTCCAGCCGGTCTGCGTCACGCCCGACCCGCTGCGCGGCGGGAAGAACCTCCTCGTCCTCTGCGAGGTGCTGCTCACCGATTTCACGCCGCACCCCACGAACACGCGGGCGGACTGCCTCGCCGTGGCCCAGAAGTACGCGGACCAGGAGCCGCTCTTCGGCATCGAGCAGGAGTACACGTTCTTCAAGGACGGTCGCCCGCTCGGCTGGCCCGAGGTCGGCTACCCGGCCCCCCAAGGCCCGTACTACTGCAGCGTCGGCGGCGACTACATCGTCGGTCGCGAGATCATCGAGCGCCACACCACCGCCTGCATGGAGGCCGGCATCTCCATCGAGGGGACGAACGCCGAGGTGATGAAGGGGCAGTGGGAGTTCCAGCTCGGCATCCTTGCGCCGCCGGCGATCGGTGACCAGATCTGGCTTGCGCGCTGGCTGCTTATGCGGATCGCCGAGGACTACGAGGTCCAGGTGAGCTTCGACGCCAAGCCCGTGCCCGGCGACTGGAACGGGGCCGGCGCCCACACCAACTTCTCGACCGCCGCGATGCGCGAGGGCTACGACGCCATCATCGCCGGATGCGAGGCGCTCGGTGGCCGCGTGGAAGAGCACATCGCCGTGTACGGCTACGGCATCAAGGACCGCCTGACCGGCGCACACGAGACCGCTCGCTGGGACACCTTCAGCTACGGGGCCTCGGACCGGGGCGCTTCGATCCGCATCCCGTGGGCGGTCGAGAAGGCGAAGAAGGGCTGGCTGGAAGACCGCCGCCCGAACGCCAACGCCGACCCCTACCTCGTGACGCGGGTCATCGTCGAGACGATCTGCGGGAGTGCCGCCGGCAACTGACGTCGGAGACCTCGTTCGACGGCCCGGCAGCCTCTGACGGCGGCCGGGCCGTTGCGCGCCTCGGTTGCGGCCTACTCGGACCCGGTCAGCGGGCAGATCGAGGCGAAGCTGCTCCGATAGAAGATGAGGGGTGCGCCTTCGCTCGCCCCGAGACCGATCACCCGGCCGACGACGAGCTCGTGGTCGCCGGCGTCGTGGACGAGCTCGAGCTCGCAGTCCACCCACGCGAGCACGTCCTCGATCACCGGCGCGCCGGTCGCCCCACGGCGCCACGAGACCCCGTCGAACTTGTCGCCGCCCGACCTGGCGAATTTCCTGCCGACGGCCACCTGGTCGCTCGCCAGCACGTTGACGCAGAAGGCGCCGGCGAGGGCGATCCGCGGCCAGCTCGTCGAGCTCTTCGCCGGCGCGAGTGCCACGAGCGGCGGGTCTATCGAGAGTGACACGAAGGTCTGGCACGTGAAGCCGACCGGAACGTCGTCCTCGATGGCGGTCACCACCGAGACACCCGTGGCGAAGCGGCCCATCACGTCCTTGAACTGCGAGATGTCGAGTGCCGAAGGTATCGGCGCTCGGCCGTGTTCGTCGCGGGTCACCTCCGGCGAACCCTCACTCGTCCCGGACCGGCTCGCCGTGGCCGGCGTTGGGCCGCCCGGCCCGCCAGTACGGTTTCGGCGAGGTCCGGGCCGCGCCGAGGCGCTCGCCCAGCTGACGCCGGGCGGCCGAGACGACGTGGAACTCGCCGAACACGTACGCGTGGCTCTCGGCGGGATCGAGCTCGACAGCGGCGAGCGCTTCGAGGACCCGTTCCGGAGACTCCGCGGGCGCACCGTCACGATGGAGCCAGTGTTGCTCCACCACCACCTCGGGGGGGACCTCGATGCGCCGGTGCTCCTGCTCGTCGGCGACGTCAGCGAGGACGATCGCGCGCGCGGACGGGGGAAGCGCGCGGACGATCGCGGCGATCGCGGCGAAGGACGCCTCGTCGCCGACGAATAGGTGCGTCGACGCCCCCTCGACGACCGTGATCTTGCCGCGGGGGCCGAAGGCCTCGACCCGGTCGCCGACCTTGGTCTTGGTTATCCAGCGGGCCCCCGGGCCGTCGCCGTGGGTGACGACCTCGAGCTCGACGACGCTCGTCGAGCTGTCGTAGTCGCTGATCGTGTAGCGGCGGTTGATCGTGGCGTCACCCGGGCCCGGCAGGGAGAGCGCGAGGTCCTGGCCGGGCGCGTAGACGAGCTCGGCGCCTTCCGGGGGTGGCATGGCCTCCGAGCCGGCCGGCGCCACGGGTCGAGCGGCGAGGCGCAGCCGCAGGACGCTCGGGGTCACCGGAGCGATCCCGACGACTTCGAGCGCCCAGCGGGACGGCTCGGGAATGGGGAAGCTCGGCACCGGGATGTCCGGAGCGTCGCTCGTGGCGGCAGGACCGGCCGTACCTGCCTGTGCGGCTCGCCGCTGTTGCATCACCTGATCTCCTCGTGGCTGTAGCGCGGGCCCGACGTCCCGAGCGCGGCGAGTCTCTCGCGCGCGGCGGGAAGCAGATGACCGTCGTTGTCGAGGTAGTCGCGCCACGAGCGCTTGGGGGCGTAGCCGAGAAGACGCTCAGCCTTGGCGCTTGAGATGCCGGATGCGTCCCGGCGGGCGAGCGCGTGGATCGGCAGCTCGAGCCCGTAGACGTCCCGGACGAGCTCGACGAAGTCGTTGTTGCCCACGTTGTCCGGCGAGGCGATGTAGAAGACCTCGTGTCCTTCGAGGTCCGACTCCACGGCCGCCACGAGCGCGTCGGCGAGGTCGTAGACGTCGATGTAGGAGTGGATGTTGGCGGTCTTGACCGTCCGGTCGCGGACCTGAGGGCCGAGGTTCCATTCGATCGAGCCCTCCCACTGCACCCAACAAGGCCGGATGGTGATGGCACGGATGGCGCTCCGGCGCACCGCGGCGTCCATCAGCTGCTCGCCGAAGACCTTGGAGAGCGCGTAGGGGTCCTGCGGGCGAAGCGGGTGCTCCTCGTCGACCGGCAGGTAGTCGGGCTCGAACGGGCGCTCCGCGAAGAAGAAGCCCGGTGCGGTCTCCGACGAGACGTTGACGAACCGCTTGACGCCCCAGCGGACCGCGGCCTCGATGCAGTTGAACGTCATCATCATGTTGGTGCGAAAGACCACGTGCGCGGGGTTGCCCGTGGGCTCGGGGATGGCGGCGCAGTGCACGACCGCATCGGCTCCGCGGATGACGGCGAAGGCGTCGCCGGCGTCGGTGAGATCGGCTTGGACGTAGTGGGGCTCGCGAGGATCGGCGCGCTCGAACGACGGGCGCATCAGGTCGGTGGCGACGACCTCGTGGCCTGCGTTGTGCAGCGCGTCGGCTGCGGTCTGTCCGACCTTCCCGCGAGCTCCGGTGACTACGACGCGCATAGGTCCTCCTTCGTCATCTCGTCGGTGATGCGATGAGCCCCCGCCCCAGGCGGGGCAGGTCGTGGGCGCCTCACGGCATGTACTGGGCGCCGTTGACCTCGAGCGACTGGCCGTTTACGTACGAGGCGGCCTGCTCGCTCGCGAGGAACAGCACCGGCCCGACCATCTCGTCCGCGCGTCCGGCCCGACCCATCGGGATGCCTGCGACCAGTGCGTCCCAGGTCGCTCGCGGCGTCGCTTCGTGGAATGGCGTGTCGACGAGCCCGGGGGCGACCGCATTCACACGGATCCGCTTCGCCACGAGCTCCTTCGCGAGTCCCCTCGTGAGGGTCGACACGGCGGCCTTTGCCGAGGAGTAGACGACCGAGCCTCCCCCGCCGCCGTTGCGGGCGGAGACCGACGAGATGTTGACGATCGCTCCGCCACCGGTCTCGGCCAGCAGCGGGATCGCGGCGCGGCACGTGCGAAAGACACTTGTGAGGTTGAGCGCGAGCAGCTCCTCGTAGAGCGCGTCGTCGGTCTCCACTATCTGCGCCCGGCGGACCTGCCCGCCCGCGTTGTTGACGAGGACGTCGAGGCGCCCGCTGCGCGCGCGAACCTCCGCGATCAGCTCCTCGGGACCGTCCGGCCTCGACAGATCCGCGGCGATCGCGTAGGACTTGCCGCCCTGCCCGCCGATGGCCTCGACGAGGGCAGACGCTGTCTCGTCGCCGTGGGCGTAGTGCACGACGACGTCACCGCCCGAGGAGGCGAAGGCCTGCGCGAGCTGAGCGCCGATCCCCCCAGAGGCACCGGTGACGAGGATCGTCTGGCCGTCGAATCGGATGTCCACCGCCCCAGACGCTATCCGGCCCGTGCCACCTCCCACGCCGAACCTCGCGATGGCGCAGGCGCGGCGCTAAGAGCTGGCGGCGGGCCGCTTCACAGCCCAGGAAACGTTGCCTCGAGAGACTCGAGCACGTAGGTGCCGCCGGCGGTCGTGAGCTCGTCAGTCGAATAGTGGCCACTCGCCACGCCGACCGGCACCGCTCCGGCGGCGATGGCCGCCTCCATGTCGTGGGGAGTGTCGCCGACGACATAGACCTGGGCCGGCGTGAGCTGGTCGTGCATGCGGGCGGCTTTGTCGATGGCCATCCTCGTCAGCTCCGCCCGGTCGGGCGAGTCCGAGCCGTAGCCACCGAAGATGAAAAACCGGTTGAGGTTGCCGGGGACGAGCTTGGTGCGCGCGGCGCCCTCCATGGCGCCCGAGACGAGGCCGAGCATCACGCCCGCCTCCCCGAGGCGGACGAGCACTTGCTCGGCACCGGGGAGCACCCGGTACTGCTCCGAGATGAGGATGTCGTCCGCCAGGTGCAGCAGGTACTGGGCATAAAGCTTGTCGAGCTCGTCCTGGCTCGGCTCGCGACCGAGAACGCCGCGGAAGGTCTCCCGCGCCACCTGGGGGTCGGTCTCACCAGCCGAGCTGTGCTCGCCGATGTCGGCGGGAAGGCCGTAGAGCTTCTCGAACGCCGCCGTCCAGCTCCGCGCCCCGGACCCTCCGGTGTGGACGAGAGTCTCGTCGATGTCGAACAGGACGACCACCGGCTTGGTCACCCCCACGATGTTAGGCGCCGTGACGGTGTCAGGCCCGTGACGGCGAGCCGGTCGAGGACTTCTGGCGAAGCACGGCTTCAACCACCCAGGCCATGCGGCGCGGCGGGGGGGCGGTAGTACGGTGCACGACCCAGGTAATGACCCAATACGCCACTGTCTCGTCATCGATGCCTTGCCCCGGACTGACCCGCCGGCCGGCGCGGCGGGTGCCGATCGGCGTGGTCGCTTTCGCTCGAGCGTGGAAGCGCAAACAAGGTCCTGTTAGGGGTGCCCGCGTCGACACCGACTTCGCCGGCTGAGCGATGAGGCAAGGTCGTTGGTGCACGCGGCCCCGGACTACGCGCTCGCGGGGCGTTGGCGGGAGCCGTCGTTTCCTACCGTGGTCGCACTGTGCGCCTTTGGCGTCGACGAGGCGAGGATGCTCGAGATGAGCGAGACACGAAACGACTTGTCACGAGAGCAGTGGCAGCCGGCCCTGGAGCGCATCACGAACGAGCGCGAAGGTCGGGACGCCACGATCGAGGTCTTGACCCAGGACTTCGGCGACGGCTTCGAGGCCGAACGCCTTCCGCTCTCCTACGTCGCCTACGACCCCAAGGACGACGTGTTCATCGTCGCTGTCGGCGGTCGCGGTGGCCGCTACCCGGTAGTACTCCACCACATGATCGACCACCCTCAGGCCGTCCTCGCCGACGAGGTGCCACCACCGGGTTCGCTCGCGCTGGAGGTCATCGGTCCTGACGACTCACGGACCGTGATCTCGATCCTCCCTGGCCGGTCCGACCCCTCGACCTGACGACACTGGCACAGGGCCCGGATCGTGATCCGGAACCCGTCAGTCGACGGCCGCCCCCGGAGCCGGTGCGGGCGCCGCGGCGCCATTGCCTTCGTGGACCTCGGCTGGGGCCGAGTCGAGATGCGCGAGCGACGGCGCAGAGACGGACTTGCGCAGCGTCTCGTAGATCGACAAGCCCTGGCCGACGACACCGGTAAGCACCTCGCCGAGCCCGTCGGAGCCGTTCAACACGGTGAGGTTTGCGCCGGCTAGCCCTCGAGCGGCGGCCTCGACGAGGGCGGGGAGGACGTCGACGAGCTTGTTCGCGGCGATGAGTGCCTGGTTGCCGTCGCCCAGGGCCGCGGCTCGTACGTTGATCGCCTCGGCCTGCGCGCCAGCCACAGTGCGCTCCGAGTAGGCGCTGCCGTCGGCCTCGTGCATCTTCGCCTGCGCGTCGGCAGCGGCCTGGACCTTCACGGCCTCGGCCTCGGCTCCGGCGAGCGTCGTGCGCTTGTTGGCCTCAGCTTGGGTGTTGAAAGCCACCGTGTCCTTGTTGGCTTCGGCGAGCGCACGTTGGCGGAACGCCTCGGCGTCGGTCTCGGCCTTCACTTTGTCGCGGTTGGCATCCGCGATCGTCCTCGTCTTGTAGGCGTCCGCATCGGCGGGCCGGCGGACCTCCGATTCGAGCCGCTTCGCGGTGAGGTCGGCTTCGAGCTCGGCGACGAGCGTCTGCTGGGTGATGACCTCCTGCGATGCCTGGGCCTGCGCAAGGGGTCCTGCCTGGGCTGCGCGCGCCTTGGCCTGCTCGGTCTCGGCGGCGAAGCCTGCCTGCTTGATCTCGGTGTCTCGCAGGTACTCGGCGCGAAGCGCCGCCGCCTCCTGCTCACGCTGTGTCGCCTCCTGATCGGCCTTCGCCGCGGCGATCCTCGCCTGGCTCGCGACAGCTGCGGCGTGGGGGGCGGCGATGTTGTTGATGTAGCCGCTCGCGTCCTCGATCTCCTGGATCTGCAGCGAGTCGACGACGATCCCGAGCTTCTCCATCTCGCCGTGGCTGCCGTCTTTCACCTCCTGAGCGAGGCGGTCCCGTTCGCGGATGATCTCCTCGACCGTCAAGCTGCCGATGATGGAGCGGAGGTGACCGGCGAAGATCCGGCCGACGAGCTCTTCCATGCGGTTCTGCTCGGCGAGGAAGCGGCGCGCCGCGTTGGCGATCGAGATCGGATCGTCACCCACCTTGAACGCGGCGATCGCCCGAATGCGGAGGCGGATGCCCTGGGTGGTGATGCATTCCTCGGCGATCTCGGCTTCGCGCAAGGAGAGCGAGAGGAAGCGTGCCTTCTGCTTGACCGGGAGGACGAAGCAGCCATGGCCGGTCACGATGCGGAACTGCGTCTCCTCGCCGCGGGCCCGTGACCCAGAGATGAGAAGTGCTTCGTTCGGCGCTGGAACCGACCAGAAGAGCACGGCGTCCTCCTTGGACTACGTCAGGGACAGGGTGTGACGAGCACGGTGCGCCCGGAGAGGCACTCGACCACGACGACACGTGAGTGCTTGGCGATGAACTCGTCAGCGTGAGCGGCGTACGCCTCCGTGCCGCCCCGCACGGGGAGCATGACCTCTCCGGACCGGCCTGGGCCGATCGGCACCGTCACCATCCCGACGGTGCCGATCAGGTCCTGCTCGAGCTCCTGCACCGCCGCCGACCCTTCAATCGTCCTCTCTCGTGAATCTACCTGCGATCGCGGCACACGATGCTTCGGCGCCTACGCGGTAGCGAGCTGACGCCTACCGAAGAGGAACGCGAGCGCGTAGAGCGCGGCGACGACGACGAGCAGGAAGCGGTAGCCGGTGATGAGGGCCAGGTACTCGAGCACCGCCCCGAAGATCGCTCCGAGCAGGTTGGCCCCGAAGGCCGTCGTCGAGGACCCGACGTTGCGGAAGCGCTGCGCGAAGACGAGATTCGCTATGAACACCGGCGCGAACGCGATGGCCGTCGCAGCTACGAACCTCGGGGCGAAGGAGAGCTTGAGCAGGTCGTCCTGCGGGATGGCCCAGGCGGTCGCGAGCGCGGCGAGGAGCGCCCCGTAAAGGACGATCGGCTTAGGCAATCTGACATGTCGCGCCGTCTCGACCGCCGCGTACACGCTGACCAGCACGCCGGCGAAGACGAGCGAGTTGACCAACCACGTCGTTCCGAAGAGCAGCGCGAACTGCACGACGTTCTTCGTCTCGAGCAACGTGAAGGACGCCCCCATCCAGGCGAGGTCGATGTAGCTCGACATGCGCCTGAACGGCACGCCCGTCGCTCGGATGAGCACGAGAGACCCGGCGAGTATCAACCCGATCATCCACCAGTAGAACGACGGGATGGTGGATGACGCGAGGTACGGGAACGGGTGATCGTCGGTCGCGGGGGACGTGGTCTTGCCGTGCCACGGCGTCGCGCATCCCGGTGCCGCGCGATTGAGATCGACGGTGAGCACGGCTTGGCGGCGATTCGCGAGCGGTGCGCCGACCTCGGCGCACGGGTCGAAGCCGTAGACCGCCTTGAGCGTGCTCGCATAACGGTCGAGCAGGGACGCTTCGTAGTAGTTGTACATCGAGAACGTGCCCCCGGGCGCGAGGTGTTGGCGTGCTGCCTGCATCGACTGCTCGTCCAGGAGGAAGTTCTCCAGCCGCAAGTAGGACGCCCCGGGTAGCAACGTGAGCGAGTCCGGCAGTGCGAAGAGTATGAGGTTGTACTTGCTCGTCGTCTGCTCGAGGAACGCTCGGCCGTCGGTGTTGTGGAGCGTGACGCGTCGGCTCTGATAGGGCCGATCGAGGTTGTATTTGCGTCCGAGACTCGCTATCACCGGGTCGATCTCGACGGCGTCGACGTGCTTGGCGCCTTCGGAGAGGGCGACCGCGACGTCGTTGCCCGTCCCGGCTCCGATGATGAGGACGTTGTCCAATGTCGATCGGTTCACGTGCCGATACGGGAAGAAGTAGAAGGCTTCGACCTTGTGGAGCGTCGCGACCGTGTACGCGGTCTGATGGGGTATGCCGTTCGCCGAGATGACGAGCTCGCCACGAGTTCCCGGCGGCTGGACCGCGGTGATCTTGTAGTACGGCGACCAGTAGGTCATCGACGAGAAGGAATCGAGGCCGAGGAGCGCGACGGCGACAACGAGTGCCGCCCACTGCTTCCAGGAGATCGTGGATCGGAGCAGGACGATGAAGACGATCGCCGCGAGCACTCCCCATATCATCGGTGCGGTCTCGAGGAACGAGAGCAACGTGAAGATCACGATGCCGGCGATGCTGCCGAGAATGTCCATGCGGTAGGCGTCGAGCGCTCGAAACTGCACGAACGTCCGAGCGGTTTCCTGGCCGACGCCGGCGAGCACGAAGGTGACCAATAGGAAGATGACCGGGAGGCTGACCTTCTGGGGCAGCGGTGCGATACCGAATCGTCCCTGGAGCTCGTGTGGCCCCGACAGCGTGAGGAGCTTGACGGGGAACACGTAGACGAACGCCACGAGTCCGGCGAGCCCGATCGGCGACCAGCGGAACAGATCCCGCCGCGAGTCAGCGAGAAGGAATCCGAGGCCGATTCCGAGAAAGCTGGCGATCAGCACGAAGTTCGTGATGTACGCGAGACGGACGTTCTCTGCCGCGGTCCACCGGATGAGCGTGAGCTCGAGGAAGAGCATGAGCATGCTCAGACACAGCAGCCGAAGCGGATGCGCGCCGCGCGCACTCGCGTCTGGTGTGCCTGGCGTCGATTGCTGGATCGCCGTCTCGGTCACTCGCGGACGCCCAGCCTCGTAGATTGCCGGAAACCGGTCGCCCCCATGACCTCACCAATCTGCTCGTAGCCGTTCGGGGGCAATGGTTGACGGCAACCGCCGACGTTGTCAATGCCGATCCGATTACATCACCGACATCGAGCAGAAGTCATGCGACGAGCGCATGTGCCATTTCAGCCAGATTGTCCAGCCCAGCGGGAGGTCCTCAGAGCTGCGACAGTCCCTTCTGGAGGTCGTCGCGGGTCATCACCGGTGCGAGCAATACATCGGCGCCCATCTGGAAGAGGGGCTCGGCGAAGGGTGGCATCTGTGAGGAATCCTCCATGTCGAAGATGAAGAACGCGGTGCGATTGCCCCCGAAGGCCGTGAAGTACATGGCCTCCGGCTTCCACCGTTCCCCGATCTGCTGCAACGCCGGGCCCAACGTGCCGTCTCGGATAGCCGCGTTACCGCGATCTCCGGAAAACACCACCTGTGCCATCATGCGCATGCCAGCCCCCTCTCGCGGGCCGCCGTTCGGCGACGGCCAAACCCTACGACGAACTAGCTGCAACAGCAATGAATAATTGATCACGGAATGTCGCGAAGCGAGCGCCGGCGGTGCTCAAGGAATCGCCGTTCGGCCCCGTTGCCTACGAGCGCAATAGCGGCGGCATACTCGACGGTCGCTTCGTCGACGCGGCCGAGTCGACGGAGCAGGTCTGCCCGGGCGGAATGGAACGGGCTATAACCGCCGAGGTCGAGCGGGTCGATCGCGGCGAGTCCCGCATCGGGCCCGTATATCTCGGCGAGTGCCACCGCCCGGTTGAGGGCGACGACCGGCGTCGGCGACAGCGCGAGGAGCTGGTCATAGAGCTCGAGGATCTGCCGCCAGTCGGTGTCGGCCGCGGACGGCGAGTCGGTGTGGACCGCGTTGATCGCTGCTTGCAGCTGATAGGGACCGGGTTGATTGCGGCGAAGACAAGCTGCGACGAGAGCGTGACCCTCGACGACGAGCGAGCGGTCCCAGCTCGATCGGTCCTGCTCGGGGAGCAGGACGAGCGAGCCGTCCGGCGATGTCCGTGCAGCGCGCCGGGCCTCGGTCAACAGCAGCAGCGCGAGCAGCCCGTGCACCTCGGGCTCGTCCGGCATCAGCTCGGCGAGGAGCCTCGCCAGGCGAATCGCCTCGGCGCTCAGATCGCTTCGCTGCAGCTCCTCGCCCGAGCTGGCGGAGTATCCCTCGTTGAAGATGAGGTAGATGACCGCGAGCACCGAGGCGAGGCGATCGGTGAGCTCGGCGTCGTCGGGAACACGAAAAGGGATGCGCGCCGCCCGGATCTTTCGCTTGGCGCGCACGAGCCGCTGTGCCAACGTCGCCTCGGGGACGAGGAAGGCCCTGGCGATCTCGCTCGTCTCGAGGCCTCCGAGCAATCGAAGCGTCAGTGCGACCTGGGTGCTCGTCGCCAGTGACCGGTGGCAGCAGGTGAAGATCAGGCGTAGGCGGTCGTCTGGCACTGGTCCTGTTTCCAAAGGCGCGTCGCGGTGGTGGACGAGCGCGGCCTCGGCGTGACGATCACTTCGTGACGCCTCCCGCCGGAGCCGGTCGATCGCGTGGTTACGAGCGGTGGTCACTATCCAGCCACCCGGGTTCGGTGGGGCCCCGGCCGTCGGCCATCGCTCGACGGCGATGAGGAAGGCCTGCTGGACCGCCTCCTCGGCGAGGTCGATGTCGCCGAAGAGGCGGACCAGCGTTGCCACGGCGCGCCCGAACTCCGCCCTGAACGTACTCTCGACGCCCGAGGTGCCTGAGGTGTGCACGGGTGCTACTGGTCCTCGGGCATCTCCTGGAACGGCCGCACCTCGACCGCCTGCTTGCACGCCGCGGCGCCCTTGGCAGCCCACGCCAGTGCCGCGTCGAGGTCGGGCGCCTCGATGACCCAGAAGCCGCCGAGCTGCTCCTTGGTCTCGGCGAAGGGACCGTCAGTGGTCACGACGTCGCCGTCCTTCACCCGAACGACCGTTGCCGTGTCCGCAGGGTGGAGGCCGCCGGCGAACACCCAGGCACCCGTTGCCCGGAGCTCGGAGTTGAACGCGTCGACGTCCTTGTAGGCCTGCTCCATCACCTCGGGCGGCGCTACCTCGCCCTCGACCGTGTGCACGGCCAGTAGGTACTGCGTCATGGGGATCTCCTCTCGTCGCGGGTCGGCTCGGTGCCGCCCCTCATCATGACTACGAACGGCGGCCGTCCGATTCGACACCGGATCGGATTTTTCGCGCGGACCTCGGCGAGCCAGATGGTACGGCCTTCAGGATCGCGAAGTGACGAAGTGACGGTGGGCGTCACCGTCGAGGTTCCACCACGGTGCGACGCCCGTCGAATGGACACCTGCCAGGTAGACGCGGGCTGCGCTGACCCTCGATTGCGCCTCCAGCCGCTCGAAGATGTGCTCGATGTGTTTCTTGACGGTCCCCACGCTGATCTCGAGCACGACCGCGATCTGTACGTTCGTGTGTCCCTCAGCGACGAGACGAAGGACTTCGCGTTGGCGATCGGTAAGGCGCTCCAGGGCAGCCGCGGCCCTCGTTGCCGATGCTTCGTCCGTGATCCGTCCACCGAAGATCCTCGAATAGTCCATCGCATTCTGATGGGCGCACACGAGATGTGGGCGAAGCGTGTCGAGGAGAAGGCGATCCGATTCGCTGAACTGTCCCGATCGGTTGAGTGCGACACCGAGGATCTGTTCTCCTCGAGCCGCGAGCAACGATGTCGAGAGTTGGTCCTCGAAGCCAAGCGGTCCGAAGAACTCACAGTACAGCCCGAGACGACGGAACTGCACCGGGCTGAGAAAATCCGAGATGGTTCGTGCCCTGGAATCGCCAGTGGCTTCGACGTGGGCGATCACCGGGTGTTCGTGGACGAACCGTTCGAAGGCCTGCGAGCTTTCGCCGTCCAAGGCGCCCGCAGGATCGATCAACACCCGGAAATGGCCGGTCGACACAGCGATCTCGTTGTAGCTCGCCGCATCGCAGCCGATCACGCTGTGCACGAGAGAAAGGACTCGATTCGGGAACTCTTCGAGCGGCGCGAGCGCGTACAACTCGGTCAGTCCCGCAAGCAACCGGGATCCTGCTGCCGCTGTGAGTTGCGCCATGTCTTGGAAGCGATCGTACGCCAAAGGACGTATGGATAGCTCTGGAGAACGCCTGTACCGTTCGAAATCGCACGACTTTGGGAGAAATTCCCGGGGATGCGCACTGATCGTGGTGAGAGATTCACGTTGCGTGCAGTCCACATGCAGATACCGGCATCCAGACAGAACGGGAGACACAAATGCGCAGAAC
>JAODBO010000175.1 GCA_025464005.1 Acidimicrobiaceae bacterium
TTCTTCAACAAGGCACCGAGACCACCGAAGTTGCCCGACGTCGCGTGGATCAACAAACCACGGGGGGACGAGGACGCAGCTAAGAACCCCTGACCCGTTGTCTCAAAGAGCTTGACAGGTTCCGTTCCGCCTCGCGCCTAATTCGCGCCTTAAACCTTCGCCGCAGACCAGCTGAACTGACTGCTCCACGTGATCTGGCCGTAGTAGGAAGGCCAGGCACTCGTCGGGAAGAGCGGTGCGGCGATCTTCGTCGGGTTAGCACCCGGACTCGGAATGATCCACAGCGAGTCCGCCGACTCGTAGATCAGGCTTCGTCCGTTGCTTGACCAGACCGGCACCGAGGCCCCTGCGGAGTTCTTCACCTCCGTTGGCTCGGAAGAGCCCGAGCTGAGAAGCCATAGGTGGTGCGTTAAGTACCACTTGGTGAGGGTCGACTGGAAAAAGTTCCCCACACTGGAGGGTGGCGCTTCGACAAACGCGAGCGTCTTCCCGTTAGGCGCCCAGGCCGGGTCGAAGGTGAGTTCGCCGGAAGGTGTGTGGACAACCGAACAGCGGGCCGTCGCAATCACACACGTCTCGATGTTCTTCGTCATCCACGCGTAGCGATTGCCGCCCGAACCAATCGCCAATACGCCGTTCGTGCCAATGGAAACGGTCTTGCCGATAGTCACACCAAGGTCGATCGGCGTTGCTCCGGGCGAGCGGAGTTCGTAGACGTGCATGCCATCAGCTGCGTCGGATTGATCAGGGTCAACCCAGAAGAGCACTCCTTCGTGATGCGGGAGGACCATCACGCCGTTCACGACGTTGCCGTGGAAGCCGCCAGATGGTGGTGAGAACGAGACGGGCGTGGATCGCCACACCGTGCGCTTGCCGGTGAGCGAACTCGCGAGCTGGAGTTGCTCGACGCCGCTAAATGCACCATTCGCTCCGTTCTTCACGACCCGCTGAATAAAGGCGTAGCCGCTGCCATCCGTGGCCCACGCCACAAGATTGGGTGCGGAACCGGCTCGCTGGACTTGGTCGGAGGACGACACTCGATACAGGGTCGTTCCGACGAGCAGCTCCCCGTTCGGCAGCCAATTCGGTCCGCCCCCAGTGGTTGTGATCGTTCGCGGTGCGCTCCCATCGGCGCGAGCGACCCCCGCACCACCCTGCCCGACTCCATAGGCGAGCCATTTGCCGTTGGGCGAGAAGGATGGCGTGATCGCCGACGCCGCCTCGCCGGTGACCGCTGCGACATGGTTGGTTTGGCCGTCGAGGACATAGAGCGCACCGCGCGAGACGAACGCGAGATTGCCGTGACCATGGAAGGCCCTCGCGTTGACGAACGGACTCGGCGTGGACGCTGCGAGAGTCGTTGCTCTCGCGATCTTTGGCGTGTTGCTCCCACTCTGCGCGAAGTACGCAATCAGACCCGCAACGACGAGAACCGCTGCGCACGCGACGGAATAGTGTCGGCGGCGTTGTCGCCGGCGCGCTTCTTCGATCAGTGCTTCGGCTTCGACGGCCGCGCCATCGTCAAGTAGTGGTGCCGAGTGAAGAGTCTTCATAGCTGCTCCCTCCTCAGGGCATGCTCTCGATGAATCTGACGAGCTCGTCGCGGCGGAACCCTTCGCGACGAGCGATCTGCACAAGCTCTCGTGCCTTCGAAAGCACGATGCTCCGTTCTGGCGCGCCACCGGCGACCGTGATGCCACGTCCCCGACGGAACTCGAGCAAGCCCTCGTCGCGCAACAAACGGAGTGCCCGAAGGACGGTGTTCGTGTTGACGCCGAGGACGGCTGCGAGGTCTCGCGCAGGTGGCAGTGTCTCGCCGGGTTTCGCTTCGCCGTCCGCGATCGCTCGTCGGATGTCGCCTGCGACCTGATCGTGGAGAAGTGCCGGGTCTGAGCGGTCGATCTTGATGCCGATCATAGTGCTAGCGAGACTAGCACCCATATCAAAGCTCTCCAGTGGCAACGCCACCATGCCCTTGAAGACGGAACGCGTCGAGCTTGCTCGCAGCCATCGTGTCTGCCTCCGGGAAAAGGTGGCCGTAGCGGTCGTAGGTAAACGCCACACTGGAATGGCCAGCACGTCGAGCGATCTCCATCGGATCGACCCCCGCGGCGGCGAGCAGTGCAACGCCGGTGTGCTTCAGGTCATGCGGGCGAAGCGGCGCGAGTCCGGCAGCTTCAACCGCGGGCCGCCACACGTTGGTCCGCCACTCCTCCGCGTGAAGCAACTCGTGATCGGGTGTCGTGAAGACGTAGGGGCTTCGGCCAAAGCGCGTCACATGGAGTCGTAGTTCCGCGACGATTGACGGCGGGAGCATCATCGACCGTCGCCCTGCGTTGGTCTTCGGGGGACCCTCGTGCAACGTCCCAGCGACCTCGACGACATTGTTCGCGACGCGAAGCCGCCCGGTAAGAAGGTCGATATCGCTTCGGCGTAAGCCCGTCGCCTCCCCGATGCGAAGGGTGGCCCACGCCATCACAAGCACCATCGCTCTCGATCGCGGCTCGACCGTTGACGCAAGGTGCTCCAGTTCGTCCGCCGTGAGGAACTTGGCTTCGAAGCGCTGTCGACGCGGAAGGCGCGTCCGATCCGATGGATTGCGATTCAGCGCCCTTATATCCACCGCGAAGTCGAGCACCTGACGCAACACAGTGAAGCTCCGCTGGACGCTCGAAGGCGCAAGTCTCATCGCTAGGCGATTCACCCACTCCTGAACGATCTCGTGCGTAATCTCTGCGAGCTGCGCTTCGCCAAGGACTGGGAGCACGTCATGGTCGAGCACCATGCGATCGCGGGCCCGCGTTGATGGTCGATGTCCTTCACGGGTCTGCCACCAACGCTCGACCACGGACTCGAAGTTGATCCGCTTCGCGTTCGACGCGATGAACCGCCCGTCATGCGATTCCGAGTGCGCCGACGCGAGTGCGTTGAGTGCCTCTCGCCGCGTTGCGAACGTCCCAACGGCAACCTGTCGACCGAGGTAGGTAACTCGCGCTTGCCAGCCCTTGCCCATCGGTCGAACAGAGCCCGACGACGGCCTAGCCACGACGGTCACTGCGAGGCGAGACAGCGATGCTTCGCCTAATTTGCGCCTGAAACTCGGGACAAATCTGCCGCGTCCTTGCGCTCCATGGCACCACCAGAACCCTTTGGACCTGGTATTTCACCGGAATCGCGCGCGCCACCTCGGCACAGTTGTGCCTCAGGTGTGCTGCCGATTGCGCCCCTTTCGCGGAGGATGACGAGAGCCGTGAACCAGCGTGACGAGATGCTCCGAGGAGCCTCCGCTGGAACGGGGTTCGTCATGCCTCAGCCGTGCCTCGGCGCGCTTCGAAGTCGTCGAACGAGTAGGGCGTGAAGAATGGCCGCGTGCTGGTCGTCTGAGGCGCTGCAGGGGCTCACAGGGCCGCTGGATGCCGCCGCGCCAGGCATTCGTGCGCTGGACTCGGTCATTGCGGAAGCGCATAAGCAAATCCGCCGTGGCCAACCCCCACCCCGGCCAGCGCAGCTCCGGCGGCTGAAGGAATTCTTTTCGGCAGGCTGAGCTGGACCGTCGACGTTCGCGTCGACGTTTTGAGGTCTACGCGTCGACGTTCGCGTCGACACCCCTCCCGCATACTGCACGAGTGGCCGTCCGAAAAATCTTCAGGGCTCAGAAAAGCCACCCCTACCTGCGCTGCGGATGTTTTCGCGGACCTTTCCGGGGACAACTCCGCGGACCTTTTCGCGGACAACGGTTTCGCATACTGACCCGCGTGGGAGAAGTGCGACGACCTGGACCGCGGAGGATGGGAACCTCCGCGTCTCAGAAACTTCTAAACAATCTCTCGCCGCGGAGGTTTTCGCGGAGGACCGAAGCGCACAATGGTCTCGCTGGGGAACCGACCCCAGCCACGCGAAGTTTCTCGGCGCCGACCCACTGGTCGATCAGTTTGGGCCTGGGGACTCCGTCCCGAGCGGGGTGCCGCCCCGCACCCCCTATCTCGCGCTTGTGCCTTACAAGGTTGTCGTGTCAGGGGTCGGCCGCGGTCTCGCACCCATCTCCGAGGGGGAGGCCCGTGAGCCCAGGCAGCTCGTGTCCGAGCCGTCTCAGCACCTTGAGGCTGCCGCGACTCGCTCCGTGCTCCTCGGTGAAGTCCTTGCTCGCCAGCGCCTCGCGGTAGCACTCGTAGGGGGGACGACCTCCGTCGGCGGGGTCGGGGAAGACGTCGTGAATCACGAGCAGCCCGCCCGGGGCGACGTGCGGTGCCCACCCGCGATAGTCGGACCATGCGACCTCCTCGCCGTGGCCGCCGTCGATGAACACCAGGGCGGCCGGCGTCGCCCAGTCGTCGGCGACGGCTGCCGAATCGCCGACCACAGCGACGACGAGCTTCTCGGCGCCGGCGCGGGCGATCGCGCGGAGCCAGGCCGGTAGGGAGTCCATGAGGCCGGTCGCCGGGTCCACGAGCGATGCGTCGTGGTGCTCCCAGCCCGCCTGCATCTCCTCCGACCCGCGGTGGTGGTCGACGCTGTAGAGCAGAGGCGCCGGGACCGCAGCTCCTCCAGCGGATCTGCCCCGCTCGCCGCGTGGTGCCAACGCGATGCCGGCCGCGAGGTAGAGCGTTGAGCGTCCCTGGTAGGCACCGACCTCGACGAGCGGCCCGAGTCCCGAACATGCGGCCCGGCGACCTGCGAGGTGGAGCGCGATGCCTTCGCAGTCCGGCATGAATCCGGGTGTCGCTCTGGCAGCAGCAAGCAGAGTATGCGCACGACCGTTCGGCTCGGCCGGCGAGCTAGCCACGGATCGCGCTGACGGCGCTCCAGATGCCAAGGCCCGCAAGGATGAGCCCCGATGCTCGCCGTACGAGGGAAAGCGGCACGAACCGGGCTGCCGATCGCCCAAGCGCCACCCCGAGCGCGCTCACGAGGACGAAGGCGACTGCTGCACCGGTGAAGACACTCAGCGCGTCGTCGTAGCGGGCGGAGAGGTTGGCGATCACGATCTGGGTCAGGTCCCCGAACTCCGCCAGCGCGACGATCCCGAAGGTGGTCGCAGCGATTCGCACTCCCGACGGAGGGGCGGTGGCCCCGATACGGGCCGCCTCTTCGTCCGCGATGTCCGCGCCCGCGACTTCGGCGCGCTCCTCGGAGGAGAGCAAGAGGTAGAGGGCGCCTGCGAGGAACAGGGCGGCGACGACGCCTTCGACGGCCCGGTGCGGGAGCAAGCCGAGTAGGCGACCGGCGAGCACGCCGATTCCCGCCTGCAGGACGAGCGCCGCCGCCGCTCCGGCCCAGACGGGGAGGGGCCGGTGGCGCGACCCGAGGACGACGCAGGATATGAACGTCTTGTCCGGGAGCTCGGCAGGGATGACGATCGCGAACGTCGCGGCAGCGAGCCCGAGGTTCAAGTGCTCAAGACGGCGGGCCTGGGAAGCGCCGAGTCGAGCTCGGTCCGAAGGCGCCGTGCGAAGCGCACGTTGATCTCGAGCCGCTCCAGGCTCTGCGCGACGAGGCGCCTTCGTCCTCCCTCGATCTTCCCGGCAAGGAAGGTGTGCACTTCCTCGGCGTGGAGGGCCCGACCGGAATCGTCGACCTGGGCGAGTCCCGTGACGCCTTCGAGCATCCGGTGGATCGAGCTGTCGGGGAACCGTTCGAGCATCTGCTCGAAGTGGTCGACGACGAAGCGCCAGGTCGCCGGGCCGATCGAGCGACTCCCGAGCATTGTCGAGAGCAGATAGGGAGCATTCTGGCTGCGGATCTCCGTCAGGCAGAGCTCGTGCACCTGTCCGGCAAGACCTACGTCGGACAGCCGGCCGAGGGCGCCGAGGTGGCGCACCTCGTCCACCGGGTCCTGCGGCCGGCGGTAGCGGGAGAGGATCGCGTCGAGCTCGCTCTGGCCCGCGCCGTGCGCGACCACGGCGAGCACCGCCGACGCGATGTCGGGCTCGACGGGAGCCGTGCCGGCGTTGTCGGCGTCGAAGATGGCGTGGCAGCGCACGGCGACCTCGCGGTCGCCACCGAGGATGCCGAGCGCCGTGATGAGCGCAGCGCGCAGCACGGGCGTCTGCTCGTCCTCGTCCGCTCTCGGTTCCCAGCCGATTCGCGCCAGCTGTGGCGAGAGTAGCTCGCGCGCGAACGCCGCGAGGCGCTCGCGCTGCTCGTCGGGGGCGAGCAGGTCGATGAGCCCGAGCGCGCCGATGACCACGGACCAGACGTGCGGGTCGGTCTCGCCGGCCAACCGGACGAGAAGGTCGAAGAACTCGGTCAGCGTCGAATGCTCCGCAAGGCACGTGGCCCAGCTGTCGGCCGTCAGGTTGTACCGCTCGAGAGGACGCAGCGACTCGAGCTCGGCGAGCAGGGCCGTGCGCAGCTGTACGTCGTAGTGGATCCGGTAGAACCCGGCTCCGCCGGCGTTCACCACGAGCGGCGCGGCGCCGGCCGCCACCTTGGCGGGCATGCTCGTGAGAAGGATCCGCTCGGCTTTCTCGCGTCCAGCGGGAGCGACGAGGACGGGCACCAGCCAGTCCGAGCCGATGGCGCTCACCGGCCGACTCGTCCCGGACGACGTCACGTCGGGGAGCGGCTCGGCCAGGTAGGAGAAAGGCGCCTGTGTGAGCTCCACGAGCTCCGACCCGTCGTCGTCGAGTGCCGCGGTAGCCGAGACGAGCGGATAGCCGCCCTGGAATATCCAGGAGTCCATGATCGCCCGGATCGGGACGTCACCCGCCTGAGCCTCGATCGCGTCCCACAGGTCGTGGGTTTCGGTGTTGCCGTAGGCGTGTGCGGCGAGATAGCGCCGGACCCCGGCGCGGAAGCGCTCGCGGCCGAGGTACTGCTCGACCATCCACAGGACGCTCGCGCCCTTCTCGTAGGTGAGCACGTCGAACATCGCCGCCGCCTCGTCGGGCCGACGTACCGGATACTCGATCGGTCGCGTCGCGTGGAGACCGTCCACCGCGAGGGCCGCGCCCTTGCCCCGCGCGAAGCTGCCGAAGACCTGCCACTCCGGCCGGTAGTCGTCCTCGCAGCACAGTGCCATGAAGGTGGCGAACGCCTCGTTCAGCCAGATCCCGTTCCACCACTTCATCGTCACGAGGTCACCGAACCACATGTGCGCCAGCTCGTGCTCGACGACCTCGGCCAAACGCTCCAACTCGACGCGGGCGGTGCGGTCGGGGTCCGCGAGCAGGATCGCCTCCCGGAACGTCACGCAGCCGAGGTTCTCCATCGCCCCGGAGGCGAAATCGGGAAGCGCGGCGAGGTCGAGCTTCGTCCCGGGATAGGGGAGCCCGAAGTAGTCGGCGAAGAAACCGAGCGCATGGGTAGCGACCTCGAGCGCCGGCCCGGTGAGGTGCCCCTTGCCCGGAAGGTGCACGACGCGCAGCGCAACACCGTCGACGTCGACGGGGGGCGTCGCCTCGAGCGGCCCGACCACGAACGCGACGAGATAGGTCGACATCGGGATCGTGTCGCCGAAGCGGACGCGGCGCCGGCCGTCGCCAAGGTCCTCGACGCCGATCTCGGGGCCGTTCGATATCGCGAGCATGCCCGCCGGGGCGTCGAGGCTCACCGAGAACACCGCCTTGCGATCGGGCTCGTCGAAGCAGGGAAAGGCGCGCCGGGCGTCGGTGTCCTCGAACTGGGTGGTGGCGATGACACGCTCGACGCCGCTCTCGTCGGTGAACACGCTGCGGTAGAAGCCGCAGAGCTTGTCGTTGAGCACACCGGCGAAGCTGCTGGAAAGCGTGTAGCAGCCTGCGGGCAGGTCCTCCGAAGGTGCGAGGTAGGCGACGCGCTGGCTGGCATCGTCGATCTCGACCCCGAGGCTGAACGAGTCGGCGGTCTCGGTGTCGTCGCCTTTGCTCGCCCAGCCGAGCGCGAGGCTCGAGTCACCGACCTCGAGCTCGAGGGCGTTCATGACAATCCGCTCCACCGGCTCGAGCACCTCGATCTCGATGCGTGCCTCGCCGCGGAAGGTCGCAGCATCGAGGTCGGGCGAGAGCGTGAGCTCGTAACGGTGTGGGACGACCGTGTACGGGAGCCGGTAGTCCTCGAAGCCCTGGTCTGCCTGGAGCGCGTCAGGAGTCGTCATCGTCGCGACGCTAACGGCCGGCGCCCCCGGCGTCGATCCCCGTCGCGCGTGCTCGCCGCGATGACCTGTGGACCGGATCGCGCGAAAGGCGTAACCTCCTCATCATCCGAACGTAAGGACGCGGCGGTCGGCGGCTCGAGGGGGCCCGTCCGGCGTGCGCGCCATGTGAGATAACCGAGCGCGTGCTGCTCGGGTGCGACGAGTTGCAGTGCCCGAGAGGACCTGGCCCGGCTACCGGTGCCAACACGGCGATAGGGGAGATTTCATGGCCATCAACGACCAGGCTCACGACGGCGCTCGAGTGCGCCGTCCGCGCTCCGCGAGGCGCTCGGCACTCGTCGCGGTCCTCTCGGCATCTGCGCTCGGCGCCACTGCCGTGTCGGCGGGAGTCGCCTCGGCAAGCTCACGGACGACGAGGGCGGCGCGCGTCGCCCACGCGTCGCCGTTCCTCGCGTGCGAGGTTACCGACACCGGCGGCATCGACGACCGCTCCTTCAACGCGTCCGCCTACCAAGGTTTGCAGCTGGCGAAGGCGGCCGACCCGGCCATCAGTTTCAAGTACCTCGGCTCGACGTCGACGAGCAACTACACCCCGAACATCAACACCTTCATCGCGAAGAAGTGCGGGATCATCATCACCGTCGGCTTCGACATGGCGAGTGCGACCCAGGCGGCCGCGAAGGCCCACCCGAGCCAGAAGTTCGCGATCGTCGACTTCACCTACACCCCGGCGATCAAGAACGTGCTGGCCCTCCACTACGACACCAACCAGGACGGGTTCCTCGGCGGTTACCTCGCAGCGGCGGAGAGCAAGACCGGCAAGGTCGGCACCTTCGGCGGCCAGGACATCCCGACCGTCACGGTCTACATGGACGGTTGGGTCGCGGGAGTGCGCTACTACGACAAGGTGAACCACGCGCACGTCGTGGCGCTCGGCTGGACGCCGAAGAAGGTCAGGACCGCGGGCAGCTTCGCCGGGAACGGGTTGTTCACCAACGACTTCGTCAACCAGACGCTGGGCAAGACCGAAGCGTCGACCCTCATGGCCCAGGGCGCCGACGTCATCTTCCCGGTCGCCGGCTCGGTGGGACTCGGTGCAGCCGCTGCCGTGAAGCAGGCCGGTGCGGCCCACTACATGGAGTGGGTCGACACCGACGGCTGCATCTCGGCGCCGCAGTACTGCTCACTGTTCCTCACGAGCGTGACGAAGGGCATAGCGCCCTCGGTCAAGGCGGCCACGCTCTCGGCGGCCAAGGGCACCTTCGCCGGCGGCAACTACAACGGCACGCTCACCAACGGCGGGGTCTCGCTGTCACCGTTCCACGACTTCAACGCCACGATCCCGGCCAAGGTGAAGGCCGCGCTCGTCTCGCTGAAGGCGGGCATCATCTCCGGCAAGATCTCGACGGACCCGGACTCCTACCCGGCCGGCTGAGCCGGGCGGCACGGATCGGTACGCGGTGGCGTAGCCGCCCTACGCTGCTCGCGATGACGAGGTCCCGATGAGGCTCGAGCTGGTCGGCGTCACCAAGCGGTTCGGCGCGCTCGTCGCGAACGACTCGGTGGACCTCGCCGTCGAGCCCGGGGAGATCCACTGCCTGCTCGGCGAGAACGGTGCCGGGAAGAGCACGTTGATGAACGTGCTGTTCGGTTTGCTCCACGCCGACGAGGGAGAGATCCGCATCGACGGGGATGCGGTGACCTTCGCCGACCCCGGTGAGGCGGTTCGCCGGGGGATCGGCATGGTTCATCAGCACTTCATGCTCGTGCCGGTCTTCACCGTCGCCGAGAATGTCGTCCTCGGCTTCGAGCCGACCCGTCGCTTCGGCTTCCTCGACCATCGCAAGGCACGTGCCGACATCCGGCGCCTGTCGGCGGAGTTCGGCCTCGAGGTGGATCCGGACGCGACGGTCGAGGACCTCCCGGTGGGCGTGCAGCAGCGGGTGGAGATCTTGAAGGCGCTCCAACGCGACGCTCGAGTGCTGATCCTCGACGAGCCGACGGCCGTGCTCACGCCGCAGGAGATCTCCGCGCTCTTCGAGATCATGCGCTCGCTCGGCGCCTCGGGGCGCTCGATCTTGTTCATCACGCACAAGCTGAAAGAGGTGTTGGCGGTCGCCGATCGGATCACCGTGATGCGCCTCGGCCGCGTCGTCGGGACGACGACGCCGCAGGAGAGCGACGAGAGCGCGCTGGCGGCGATGATGGTCGGGCGCTCCGTCGAGCTCGTCGTCCAGAAGGGCCCGGCGAACCCGGGGCGCGAGGTGCTACGCGTGCGCGACCTGACGGTGGTCGACGAGCGTGGCGTCGTCGTCGTCGACCACGTCGATCTCGAGGTTCGAGCCGGCGAGATCGTCGCGCTCGCCGGCGTCCAGGGCAACGGCCAGACGGAGATCGTGGAGGCCTTGACCGGGCTGCGGCCCCTCCGCGGAGGATCCATCGAGCTCGACGGGTCCGAGGTCGCCGGGTCGTCGCCGCACGAGATGATCCGCGCCGGGGTCGCCCACGTCCCCGAGGACCGCCAACGCGACGGGCTCGTCCTGCCCATGTCGGTCGCTGACAACCTGGTGCTCGACATCCAGGACTCGGAGCCCTTCGCGCGCTTCGGCTCGCGGGACCTCGCCGCCGTGCGGGCCAACGCCGAGCAGAAGCTCGGCGACTTCGACATCAGGGCATCATCGGTGGACGTGGCGGTTGCCACCCTCTCCGGGGGCAACCAGCAGAAGGTCGTCGTCGCGCGAGAGCTGTCGAGGCCGATCAAGCTGCTCGTCGCGTCGCAGCCGACCCGTGGTCTCGACGTTGGCTCCATCGAGTACGTGCATCGCCAGATCGTCGCCCAGCGCGACAGGGGCGTAGCGGTGCTCATCGTGTCATCCGAGCTCGACGAGGTGCTCGCGCTCGGCGACCGAGTCGTCGTCATGTTCCGGGGACGGATCATGGGAGTGGTGGACTCGAGCGTCGACCGCGACACGATCGGTCTGATGATGGCGGGCGTGGTCGAGAGCCGGGCCGCAACCCGGTGAGCGACGGCGAGATGCCGGACCAGCCGGGGGCGCGGAACCCTGCCGCTCCTGCGCCGGCGTCAAGCGACGCCACCTCCGACGCCACCTCGGACGCCGCCCCGCCACGGCCGCGCCGGCCGTGGCCCGCGCCGCTACGCCGGCTCGTCGAAGCCAATGTGGCCGTCGTAACGTTCCTCTCGGTGTTCAGCGCGCTGCTGCTCGGCGGCGTGCTGATCATCGTCACGACGCCGGCGGTCCTGCACGCGCTCGCCAACATCGTGTCGTCGCCCGGGCGGGCGCTCGGTGTGGCCGGCTCGACCGTGGGCGACGCGTACAGCGCGATGTTCACGGGCGCGATCTTCTCGCCGTCGTCACTCGGCCACGCCATCTCGACCGGCCACGGCTGGACCGCGACTCTCACACCCATCTCGGAGTCGCTCGTGTCCGCGACCCCGCTCATCCTCGCCGGCATCGGCGTCGCCATCGGCTTCAGCACGGGAGTGTTCAACATCGGCGCCCAGGGCCAGCTGATCGCGGGCGCGCTAGCGGCGCTCTATGCCGGCTTCGCGGTCCGGCTGCCGATCGGGATCCACCTGCCGATCGTCGTCCTCGCGGGCGCCGCAGGCGGCGCGATCGCCGGCTGGATACCGGGGTACTTGAAGGCCAGGACAGGCGCCCACGAGGTCATCACGACGATCATGCTCAACTACGTGATGCTCAATCTCCTCAACTATTTCCTCACGACCAGGCCTTTCCAGCAGCCGGGGCAGTCGAACGCGATCTCCAAGACGATGCCATCGACGGCGCGCCTACCCCACCTGTTCGGCAGTGGCCTGCGGGTGAACGCGGGCCTCGTCATCGCCCTCGTCCTCGTCGCGGCGGCGTGGTGGTTCACGCGCCGGAGCACGCTCGGCTTCTCCTTTCGTGTCATCGGGCTCAACCCCCGCGCCGGCAAGACCGCCGGCATCGACGCTCGACGCGTCACCGTTCTCGTCTTGACGATCTCGGGGGCGCTCGCGGGCCTCGCGGGCATGGCGTCGCTCGCGGGCACGGACTACTTCCTCTCCTCCGGCTATGGCGGCAACATCGGTTTCAACGCCATCACCGTCGCCCTGCTCGGCAGGAACCGTCCCGTCGGCGTGCTGCTCGCGGCCCTGCTCTTCGGCGCACTCGAGGTCGGTGGGCGCAACATGCAGGCGGTAACGAACATCCCGATCGATCTCACCTCGGTGATCCAGGCCCTCATCGTGCTCTTCGTGGCGACCCCAGTGCTCGTCCGGGAGATCTACCGGTTGCGCGGGACGGGCGACGGCTCGATCCAGCTCTCGACCTCGGGTTGGGGCGGATGAGCGTCCTCGAGGCGGCGTTGCCCGGCCCGTCGCCGCCGCCCGAGCAGCACGCCCCTCCGCCCGACAGCCGGCTCGTCTCGAGCGGGCGCATCCGCGGCATGGGAACGTTCCTCGTGGCGCTCGCGGCCGTCATGACCTTCGCCTTCGGCCTCGGCGTGCCGAGCAGCGATCGTGCGACCTTCATCCTCACCGCGCCGCCGGCGGTGAACGTCGCGCCGCTCACGATGTCGGTGCGGTGGGTTTCGATCGTTCTGGCGGTGCTCTGCGCCGCGGCCGGGCTCTGGCTCGTCTTCAGGCGCGAGCAACGCGCCTCCTATCTCGTGTTCGGCGCGGGGTTCACCCTCTTCCTGTGGTCGTTCCTCACCTGGGTGGCGCGAGGCGCCCAGCTCAACTTCGTGCAGATGCTCGCCACGACGTTGATCTCCACGACGCCGCTCGTGTTCGGCTCTCTGTCCGGCATCATGTGCGAGCGCTCCGGCGTGATCAACATCGCGATCGAGGGCCAGTTCCTCGCCGGCGCGTTCCTCGGGGCGATGATCGGCAGCGTCACCGGCGACCTCTGGCTCGGGGTGCTCGCGGGAGCAGTGGCCGGTGGGCTGTTCGGTTGGCTGCTCGCGTTCTTGACCTTGCGCTACGGCATCGACCAGATCATCGCCGGCGTGGTGATCGTCGCCTTTTGCACGGGACTCACCACCTTCCTGACCGAGCAGGTGCTGACGCCGGACCAGGCGACGCTCAACAGCCCGCAGACGTTCGCCGCGATCGGGATCCCTTTGCTCGACAAGATCCCGATCGTCGGGCCCGTGCTGTTCGACCAGAACGTCTTCGTCTACCTCGCGGCCGTGCTGCTCGTCGTGGTCCACGTCGGGCTCTTCCGGACGCGCTGGGGGTTGCGGGTGCGTGCCGTCGGCGAGCATCCTCACGCCGCGGAGACGGTCGGTGTCCACGTCATCTCGGTGCGCTACCGCAACGTGATCCTGGGCGGCGCCATCGCCGGGATCGGCGGCGCGTCCTTCACGATCGGCTCGGTCGGTCAGTTCTCCCCCCAGATGACCGCGGGACTCGGCTACGTCGCGCTCGCGGCGATGATCTTCGGGAGGTGGCGACCCTTCGGAGCGCTCGGCGCCGCGCTGCTGTTCGGCTTCTGCGTCTCGCTCCAGAGCTTCCTCGCCGTGCTGAACGTCGGGATCCCCTCCCCGTTCCTCGCGATGGCGCCCTACGTCATCACCATCGCCGTGGTCTCGGGCCTCGTCGGTCGGGTCCGGCCCCCGGCGGCCGACGGCGCTCCGTATCGCCGGGAGTAGGCTGCCCCGCCGTGACCCCGGACCCGCCCTCGAGCGAGACCGTCCGCGTCGACTGGGACTTGCTGCGGACCACCGCCGACGAGATGGCCGCCCACGCGTACGCCCCGTACTCCGGACTTCGCGTCGGGGCCGCGGGATTGTGCTCCGACGGCCGTATCGTCCGGGGCTGCAACGTCGAGAACGCGTCGTACGGTGTCACGCTGTGCGCAGAATGCGGGCTCGTCAGCGATCTCGCGGCGTCGGGGGGCGGCAGGCTCGTCGCGCTGAGCGTCACGGCTGGTGACGGTCGCCCGCTCGCGCCCTGCGGGCGCTGCCGGCAGTTGCTCGTGGAGCACGGCGACCCGACCTTTCTCCTCGATGCCGGCCGGGACGCGTCGCCGGTGACCCTTTCCGCGCTGCTCCCGGGGGCCTTCGACAGCGAGGAGCTCGCCCTGCGGCGGGACCGGCCTTGAACAGAACGAGTGCCTCGCCCGGCTTCGACGTCGTCGACCTGATCAGGCGAAAGCGCGATGCAGGCGTCCTTGGCGGCGAGGAGATCGACTGGCTGATCGAGGCGTACGTCGCGGATGGCATAGCGGACGAGCAGATGTCGGCGATGCTGATGGCGATCTTCTGGCAAGGCTTGTCCTCCGGCGAGCTCGCCCGGTGGACCGAGGCGATGATCGCGTCCGGCGAGGAGGTGGACCTCTCGAGCCTCTCCCGTCCCACGGTGGACAAGCACTCGACCGGTGGCGTCGGGGACAAGATTTCGCTCGTCCTCGCGCCGCTCGTCGCAGCGTGCGGTGCCGCGGTGCCCCAGCTTTCGGGGCGCGGGCTCGGCCACACCGGAGGGACGCTCGACAAGCTCGAGGCGATCCCGGGTTGGCGTTCGAGCCTCGAGCCGGACGCGATCTTGCGCCAGCTCGACGAGGTGGGCTGCGTCATCTGCGCCGCCGGCGCGGACCTCGCGCCGGCCGACCGGAAGCTCTACGCGCTGCGCGACGTCACGGGAACCGTGGAGTCGATCCCGCTCATCTCCGCGTCGATCATGTCGAAGAAGATCGCCGAGGGCACGGCGTCGCTCGTCCTCGACGTCAAGGTCGGCGACGGCGCCTTCATGACGGACACGCAACGAGCGGCCGAGCTGGCGAGGACGATGGTGGCACTCGGTCGTGCGCACCAGGTGAAGACGGTCGCGCTCCTCACTGCCATGGACACCCCGCTCGGTCGGACGGCGGGCAACGCGCTCGAGGTGATCGAGGCGGTCGAAGTCCTCTCCGGTGGCGGCCCTGACGACGTGGTCGAGGTGACGCTCGCGCTCGCGCGCGAGATGCTGAGCCTCGCAGGCATCGACGCCGATCCCGCGCTCGCGCTCGCAGACGGCGCGGCGCTCGCGACCTGGCGGGCGATGGTGGTCGCTCAAGGCGGCGACCCCGACGCGGCTCTTGCCCGCGCTTCGCACATCGAGACGGTTCGTGCCGAGCGCTCCGGTGTCGTGACCCGTCTCGCGGCGCGACCCGTCGGGGTCGCGGCCTGGCGGCTCGGCGCGGGAAGGACGCGCAAGGAGGATCCGGTGAGCGCCGCTGCCGGCGTCGTCTGGCTCGCTCGCCCCGGTGACGAGGTGCGTGCGGGCGACCCCGTGTTCGAGCTGCACACCGACGACCCCGACCGCATGGATCGCGCCCGGGAGGCGCTCGCCGGCGCGATGGAGATCGGCGACGAACCGCCGCCGAGCGCGCCTCTCGTGCTCGACCGCGTGGACTGAGCACCGCCCCAAGTCCCGTCAGTTACCCTGGTCGTGTGCAGGACGCCCCGCCAACGCTCGAGCAGATCCGGCGCGCCCCGAAGGTACTGCTTCACGACCATCTCGATGGCGGACTGCGCCCCCGGACCGTCGTCGAGCTCGCGGCCGAGCACGGCTACGAGGGCCTGCCGAGCAACGACGCCGGCGAGCTCGAGAGGTGGTTCGTCACCGACAGGCCGCGGCGCGACCTCGTCCGCTATCTCGAGGGCTTCACCCACACGGTCGGCGTGATGCAGACAAAGGACGCGCTCGCGCGGGTCGCGACCGAGTGCGTCGAGGATCTGGCGGCCGACGGCGTCGTCTATGCGGAGGTCCGGTTCGCCCCCGAGCTGCACACCGACGCCAGCCTCGAGCTCGACGAGGTCGTCGAGACCACGCTCATGGGCTTTGAGGACGGAATGGCAGCCGCGGCTGCCGCGGGACGCCCGATCGTCGTTCGCGCGCTCCTCACCGCGATGCGCAGCGCCGCGCGTTCGCTCGAGATTGCGGAGCTCGCCGTTCGCTACCGGGACCGCGGCGTCGCCGGCTTCGACGTGGCCGGTCCGGAAGCCGGCTACCCGCCCACCCGCCACCTCGACGCGTTCCAGTACATCCAGCGCGAAAACTTCCACGCCACGGTGCACGCCGGCGAGGCGTTCGGCCTGCCGTCGATCTGGGAGGCGCTCCAGTGGTGCAACGCGGAGCGCCTCGGTCACGGAGTCCGGATCGTCGACGACATCCACGTGGAGCCGGACGGCGCGGTCCGGCTCGGCCACCTGGCGAGCTACGTCCGGGACCGCAGGGTGCCGCTCGAGCTCTGCCCGACGTCGAACGTCCACACCGGAGCGGTGCCTTCGCTCGCCGAGCATCCGATCGGTCAGCTTCGAAGGCTGCAGTTTCGCGTGACGGTCAACACCGACAATCGCCTCATGAGCGGCGTCACGCTCTCGTCCGAGATGTTGCGCCTGTGCGAGACCTTCGACTGGGACTGGTCCGACCTCGCGTGGCTCTCGATCAACGCCATGAAGAGCGCGTTCTATCCCTTCGACGACCGGCTCGCGTTGATAAACGGCGTGATCAAGCCGGGCTTCGCGGCGCTCGCTGCCGAGTCGGCGTTTCGTGTCTCCGCGACGCTGAGGTGATCCGCTCAGCGACGGACCTGCTCGCGATCTTGTGCCCGATGGTCACGGTCGCCCGGGGAATCCCGCAGGTCGTACGGCTATTCCGGGCGGAGCCGGACGGCGTCTCGGTCCTCACCTGGCAGCTCTGGATGGTGCTCGGCGAGCCGTGGATCGCCTACGGAATCCTCCAGCACGTCCCCGCCGAGGTGGTGACGAACTGTTGCACGACCGTGCTCGCGCTGCTCACGCTCGTCCTCGTGACCCGTAGCACGGGAACGACCGCTCGCACGCTCGCGATATCGGGGGTCTCGTCGGTCGCGGTCGTGGTCTTCATCCTGGTGAGCGTCCGGGCGCGCGACCTCGGCATCATCTCGACCGTGGCCGTCGTCGGCTCGATCACGATGTACATCCCCCAGGCGATTCGCACCTTCCGCTCGGGCTCTCTCGCTGGGGTGTCGCCCTGGACGTGGGCTATGGCCCTCGGCACCGCGATGGGTTGGGGCGTCTACGGCGCGCTCATCCACCAGCTGCCCGTCTGGCTGCCGAGCGTCATCACCGTCCCCACGGCGGCGGTGATCGTGGCCAAGCTGCGTGCGGTACGCGTGGGCAGTGCGGCCGAGGTGCCCGCTGCACACGAGGTCGAGGCGCTCGTCTGAGCGCGAGCGCTCGCCGAGCGACGTACGGTGGCGAGTCGAGCCGAGCAGGGGAGAGCGCGTGATGACTGGTACTCACCACGACCTTCTGGAGCGCCACCGTCGTGTGATGCCGTCGTGGCTCTCCCTCTACTACGACGAGCCCCTCGAGCTCGTGGGTGGCACCGGCTGCACCGTGATCGACGGCGAAGGCAACGAGTACCTCGACCTCTTCGGCGGCATCCTCACGACGATGACCGGTTACAACGTCCCGGAGGTCGTCGACGCCATTCGGGAGCAGGCCGGCAAGATGCTCCACACCTCGACGCTCTACCTCGTCCGGCCGATGATCGAACTCGCCGAGCGGATCGCGTCCCTCGCGCCGATGCCCGACGCGAAGGTCTTCTTCGTGAGCTCCGGAAGCGAGGCGAACGAGGCGGCCCTGCTGCTCTGTTCGAGCGCGCGTCGTTCCAACCAGGTGCTCGCATTGCGCAACAGCTACCACGGTCGCTCGTTCGCGACGATGTCGGTGACGGGCAACCGCTCGTGGTCGGCGTCGAGCCTGAGCCCCTTGCGGGTGAGCTACGTCCACAACGGCGATCGCTACCGAGGACCGTTCGCTCACCTTGACGACCGGGAGCTCATCGAGGTGTGCGCCGAGGATCTGCGCAACGTCATCGAGACGACGACGTCCGGAGACGTCGGCTGCATGATCGTCGAGCCGATCCAGGGCGTCGGCGGGTTCGTCGTGCCGCCGGACGGCTTCTTCCGGGCGATGAAGGACGTCCTCGACGAGTACGGGATCCTGCTCGTCTCCGACGAGGTGCAGACGGGATGGGGACGGACCGGCGAGCATTTCTGGGGGATCGACGCGCACGGGGTGGTCCCCGACCTCATGACCTTCGCGAAAGGCCTCGGCAACGGCTTGTCGATCGGCGGCGTTGTCGGCCGACCCGAGCTCGTGGACGCGATCCACGCCAGCTCCATCTCCACTTTCGGGGGCAACCCCCTCGCGTCGGCGGGCGCGCTCGCGAACCTCGAGTACCTCCTCGCGAACGACCTCCAGGCCAACGCGGCACGCGCCGGCAAGGCGCTGCGCGAAGCGCTCGATCCCCTCGTCGGCAAGCTCGGAGTCGTCGGCGACGTGCGTGGCAAGGGCCTCATGATCGGGGTCGAGCTCGTCGAGCCCGGCACCAAGACGCCCGCCCCAGGTGCAGCCGCTCGCGCTCTCGAGCACGCGCGCAACTGCGGGGTGCTCATCGGCAAGGGCGGCCTCTACGGCAACACCCTTCGCATCGCACCACCGCTGTGCATCACCGCCGACGAGGTCGCCGTCGGCGCCGGTGCACTGCTCACCGCGCTCGAGGCCGCCGACGCCGAGCTCTGACGCCATCAGGCTGCGCACCGATGAGTAGCGCTTTGTCCTCGCGCCTCAGCCCTGTCCGCAGCGCCGCACGACGTCGCGGCGAAGCGCGTCGAGGAGCAGGCCGGCCTCCCGGCGGGCAGCCGCGAGACCGCCCGCGCCGGGTGGCGGCGTCGTCACCTCCAGGTAGCACTTGAGCTTCGGCTCGGTGCCGCTCGGCCGGACGACGACCCGGGCGCGGCCTCCCGCACGGACCACGATGGCATCGGTCGGCGGCAGCTCCGCGGAGCCTGTCGCGAGATCGAGATGCTCGTCGACTGCGAGCCCCGCGAGCGAGCCCGGCGGATCGACGCGCCATCTGTCGACGATCGCCGCGATTTGCCGGGACGCGTCCGGGCCGTCGAGCCGTAGCGACCACTGCGCCGTGGCGTGGACGCCGAGACGTGCCGCGAGGTCGTCGAGGCGGTCGAGGAGCGAGGTGCCGTCGGCCTTGGCCCGAGCGGCGAGGTCCGCGAGCACGAGCGCCGCCGACATGCCGTCCTTGTCCGCGACGGCCTCGCTCACCGCGTAGCCGAGGGCCTCCTCGTACGCGAAGACGAGGCGCCGACCTGGTCGTCGTACCGCGGCACGAGCGAGCCATTTGAAACCGGTGAGGGTTTCCACATACGCGACGCCCTGCTCGGCCGCGAGGGCGGCGAGCATCGACGACGACACGATGGTCGTCGCGACGAGGCGGTCGTCGCCCGTGCTCGACGAGATCAGGTGCTCCGCGAGCAGGATGCCGAGCTCGTCGCCCGAGAGGGTGCGCCAGCCGCCCCCGGAACGGTCGGGCACGGCGACGGCGAGTCGGTCGGCGTCGGGGTCGTTCGCGACGACGACGTCGGCCTGATGGGAGACCGCCTCGGCGATCGCGAGGTCGAGGGCGCCGGGCTCCTCGGGGTTGGGGAACGCGAGTGTCGGGAAATCCGGGTCGGGCATCGCTTGAGCGGGCACCGGGAACGGCGGCGCGAACCCGGCGCGCTCGAGCAGATCCGGCAACACCGCGCCGCCCATGCCGTGTAGCGGGGTATAGACGATACGAAGGGCACGGTTCGCGCGGGGGTCGACGAGGCGAAGCGCCGCGGCGCGGTACGCATCGAGGACCTCGACCTCGTCGAGCTCCTCGGCCGGCGCCCCGCTACCGGGCGATGGAGGCACCGTCGCGGGGTCTGCCGCCGCGGCGGCGATCGTGGCGTCGTGCGGCGCGATCACCTGGGCGCCGCCGGCCAAGTACACCTTGTAGCCGTTGTCTGCCGCGGGATTGTGGCTCGCGGTCACCATGACGCCGGCGCTCGCCCCGTAGTGCCGGACGGCGAAGGCGGTGATCGGCGTCGGGAGCGGCCGGGGAAGGCTGCGCGTCCGGACGCCGGCACGACTCGCGATCGCGGCCACGTCTGCCGCGAACGGTTCGGATCCATGGCGGCCGTCGCGCCCGACGACGATCCCGGCGCTTGCCGCAGCCGGGCCCTGGTCGAGTACGAAGCGAGCGAGGCCGACCGTGGTCCGCTGGACGACGAGCCGGTTCATCCGGGCGGGCCCGGCGCCGAGCGCGCCGCGGATCCCTGCGGTGCCGAAGGTCAGCGGAAGCGCGAACCGCTCCTCGAGACCGGCGGTGTCACCGGCCGCCAGCAGCTCGACGAGCTCGTCGCGTGTCGCCGGGTCCGGGTCCGCCGCGATCCATTCCTCGACACGCGCTCGCAGCGCCGTGGGCACCGGCCCGACGGCAGCTGGCGCCTCGTCGCTGTCGGCATTGGCGCTGTCGGCATTGGGGCTCGTCACCCGGAGGTACCCGTCACAACCTCGCGACCACGGCGCGCACGAGCCGAGCGAGGCCGGGGCTCGCGGCGGCTCCGGCGGCGAGCACCTCGGTGTGGTCGAGCGGCACCGGGCTGACCCCGGCGGCGAGGTTGGTCACGAGCGAGACGCCGAGCACGGACGCACCGAGGTGACGGGCGGCGATCGCCTCGAGCGCCGTCGACATGCCTACGAGGTCAGCACCGGCGCGCCGTGCCATCTCGACCTCGGCGGGGGTCTCGTAGTGCGGCCCGGGAAAGGCGGCGTACACGCCTTCGACGAGCGTCGGATCGACCATGCGCGCGAGGTCACGCAGCCGGCGCGCGTAGACCTCGCTGAGATCGACGAAGCGCGCCGGGTAGCGCGCGGCCGCCGGCGGCCCGGAGAGCGGCGACCGCCCTGTGAGATTGATGTGGTCCCGGATGAGCACCGCCTGGCCGGAGTGCATCCCCGGGTCGACGCCGCCGGCGGCGTTGGTGAGCACCACCGTGGTCGCGCCCGCGAAGATGGCGGCGCGCACCGGATGCACGACCTCGCCCTCCGTGCGACCCTCGTAGAGATGGACGCGGCCGATTACGACGAGCGCCGGCCGCCCACCGACCTCCATCGAGCGGATGCGTCCGTGATGGCCCGGCACTGTCGGTGCGGCGAAGCCGGGCAGATCGACGCTCGACAGCTCGACGCGGGTCTCGCCGAGCTCGTCCGTCGCGTCCTGCCATCCGGAGCCGAGCACGATGGCCACCTCGTGGCGGGCGATGCCGGTGCGGCGGGCGATCTCGGCGCCGGCCTCCTCGGCGAGCGCGAAGTCGTCCCGCCGCTGCTCGTGGCTCACGAGCCGGACTCTACACAAGCTCCTTGGCAGGAAGGCGGTGGTCAAGCGCCGCGCGGCCGACCACGCCGGCTCAGCGCCGAAGCGCCTCCACGAAGTCCCGTACCTTCGGGTCGACCTCGAGCGCTCGACGGGCGTAATTGCGCGCGATGAACAACTTCTCCCACTCATACGGCGTCACGGGCTCGTAGTGCGGGTCCTCGGTGCCCCCGTACGCGGCGAGTGGGGCGACCACCGCTTCCAAGGCGGGCATGTGGAACGTGGTGAGCGTGGTCCGCGTGTCGTCGGGGTCGAACGACGCCACGACCCGGTGACGCGTCGCTGGCCAATGGTCGTTCGTCCAGTGAGTCATGAGCTCACCGAGGTTGATGACGAACGCCTCCGGGACGACGGGGAGGTTAAGCCATTCCCCTGTGCCGCCGTACGGCATGATCTGGAGCCCGTTGTAGCTGCCACGCTGGTGCAGGATCGTGAGCGTGTTGCCGTCCGCGTGCTCGCTGAACAGTACGGGAGGCTCCGGAGTCTCGACGGCCTGGTGGCGCGCCGGGTAGTGGTTGATGGCGAACGTCGAAGCGTTGGGCTCGAGGTCGTGGTCGAAGTAGCCGCGCTCGAGGCCGAGCGCCACCGCGAACAGCGACATCATCTTCGTTGCCAGGTCCCGCGTCGCGCCGAACAGCGCGGTCACCGAGTCGCGCAGACCAGGGACGTCCGGCCAGATGTTCGGATAGAAGAAGTCGGCGTACTCCTCCTTTACGCCCGCCGCAATCGCCTGCTCCGTGTCGTCGAAGCGACTCGCGAGAAAGCGCTCCTGGCGCACGATCCCCTCGGCGTCGCGGTTCATGTGAAAGCCGCGGTAGGGGTGCCCTTCTGAAAGATGGCGCTTCTTCTGCTCTTCGGGCAGCGCGGCGAGCCGGTCCACCCTCTCGTAGACGGCATCGAGGACCTCGTTCTGGACGCCGTGGCCCACGATCTGGAAGAACCCGACGGTGGAGGCAGCAGCTTCCACGGCCGCCGGAGCTGTGGAGAGATCCTTGCCCGACAGGAATGAGGATATGTCGATCACCGGTATCTCGGTCATCGGAATCTCGGCCATGAAGATCCTCCCACCTGCACGAATTTGCGCCTCAGCCGGCGGCCTCCCGGACGAATCCGAGGTGCCCCGTCGCCTCGAGGCTACCGGCAGCGTCACGCCCAGGTCCAAGAGCAAGTCTGGTCCTCGCGATAGGCATGCCCCTATGGCCGTCCAGTTCTTCGTCTTGGACCGTCGGCGCGGGCGTAACGTACCTTCGGGGTCTCGTTACGACACGATCGAGAGCTCGACACGATTGAGAAGAGGTCGCGGATGATGCGTCGCATCGATCACTTCATCGCAGGCAAGCAGGTGACGTCGGGCTCGGGAAGAGTCACGCCGGTGTTCGACCCCGCGACCGGCAAGCAGACGGCCGAGGTCGGGTTGGCGTCGACCGACGAAGTGGATCTCGCGATCGCCACGGCCAAGGAAGCCTTCGCCTCCTGGCGTCACACCTCGCTGTCACGTCGGACGGAGGTGATGTTCGGCTTCCGTCAGATTCTCGACGCGCGCCGCAGCGAGCTCGCGGCGGCGATCAGCGCCGAGCACGGCAAGGTGCTGGGCGACGCTGCCGGCGAGGTGGCGCGTGGACTGGACAACGTCGAGTTCGCCTGCGGTATCGCAAGTCAGCTGAAGGGTGGCTACACCGAGCAGGCCTCCACGGGGATCGACGTCTACTCGGTGCGCCAGCCTCTCGGCGTGGTCGTCGGCATCACTCCGTTCAACTTCCCCGTGATGGTGCCCCTCTGGATGCTCGCCGGAGCGATCGCGTGCGGCAACTCCTTCGTGCTGAAGCCGAGCGAGAAGGACCCCTCCCCCTCGCTGCTGCTCGCCGAGATGCTCGCGGAGGCGGGACTTCCCGACGGTGTGTTCAACGTGGTGCAAGGCGACAAGGTAGCGGTGGACCGGCTGCTCGAGCACCCGGACGTCGCTGCGGCGAGCTTCGTCGGGTCGACGCCCGTGGCACGCCACGTCTACGAGCGCGGCACCTCCTTCGGAAAGCGCGTCCAGGCGCTCGGTGGAGCGAAGAACCACATGGTCGTGCTCCCCGACGCAGACCTCGACGCTGCTGCAGACGCAGCCGTGAGCGCCGCCTACGGCTCCGCCGGAGAGCGATGCATGGCGGTGTCGGTCGTTGTCGCGGTCGGCACATCGGCCGACCCGCTCGTGACGGCCATCGCCGAGCGTCTCCCGTCGCTCGCTATAGGTCCGGCGACGGACCCCGCTTCCGAGATGGGTCCTCTGATCTCACGCCAGCAGCGGGACCGGGTCGTCGGCTACCTCGAGGACGTGGAACAGGAGGGGGGGCGCATCGTCGTCGACGGACGGGCCCATGAGCTCTCGTCGTCGGTCGACGCGGACGGCTTCTTCGTCGGCGCCTCGTTGGTCGACGGGGTGCGGCCGGGGATGCGCGTCTACGACGACGAGATCTTCGGCCCCGTCCTTTCCGTCGTGCGCTGCGAGACCTACGACGAGGCGCTCGCGCTGGTGAACGCGAACCCGTACGGCAACGGCGCGGCGATCTTCACGCGCGACGGGGGAGCGGCGCGGCGCTTCCAGGTAGAGGTCGAGTGCGGCATGGTGGGCGTCAACGTCCCGATCCCCGTGCCGGTCGCGTACTACAGCTTCGGAGGGTGGAAGAGCTCGCTCTTCGGCGACGCCCACATGTACGGGCCGTCCGGTGTCGACTTCTACACGAGGACGAAGGTGCTCACGACCCGCTGGCCGCGAGCCCTGACCTCGGACGTCGACCTGTCGTTTCCCACCGCCCGCTGACCGACGATCGTCCCGCGGCCACCTTGCAGGATTTCATGACCGGCATGGCGCCGGCGCCACCGCTCGCCGACCCCGCGGAAGGTCGTCGCGTGCTCGAGCTCGACCGCGCGCACGTCTTCCACTCGTGGTCGGCCCAGGGCTCGCTCAACCCGCTGCCGATCGCCGGGGCAGCGGGCTCGTGGTTCTGGGACTACGACGGCAACCGCTACCTCGACTTCTCCTCCCAGCTCGTGTTCACCAACATCGGCCACCAGCATCCCCGCGTCGTCGCCGCGATCCAGGAGCAGGCGGGAAGGTTGTGCACCGTCGCTCCCCAGCACGCCAACGACGCTCGCGCCGAGGCGGCCCGGCGCGTCGCCGAGCTCGCACCGCCCGGGCTCGAGCACGTGTTCTTCACCAACGGCGGTGCGGACGGGATCGAGAACGCGATCCGCATGGCCCGCCTGCATACCGGCCGCCACAAGGTGATCACCACCTACCGCTCGTACCACGGCAACACGGCTGGGGCGATCGTCGCGACCGGCGATCCACGCCGGTGGGCCAACGACGTCGGCGTCGCGGGCCACGTGCACGTCTTCGGCCCGTACCTGTACCGATCGGCGTTCTGGGCGGCGAGCGAGGAACAGGAGTGCGAGCGCGCCCTCGCCCATCTGCGCCAGGTCGTCGAGCTCGAAGGGCCCGCGACGATCGCGGCGATCCTGCTCGAGACGATCCCGGGCACCGCCGGGGTGCTCGTGCCGCCCGCCGGCTACCTCGCCGGAGTGCGTGCCCTGTGCGACGAGTTCGGCATCGTCTACATCGCGGATGAGGTGATGGCCGGGTTCGGACGCGCCGGCGAGTGGTTCGCACTCGACGCGTGGTCGGTGACGCCCGATCTCATCGTCTTCGCGAAAGGCGTCAACTCCGGTTACGTGCCTCTCGGTGGAGTCGTCATCAGCGAAGCGGTGTACCAGACGTTTCGTGAGCGCGTCTTCCCCGGCGGGCTCACCTACTCGGGCCACCCGCTCGCGTGCGCCGCAGCGGTCGCGACCATGGACCTCATGAAGGACGAGGGCATCGTCGAGCACGCGCGGAGCATCGGCCTCGACGTGCTCGGCCCCGGGCTTCGCAAGCTACAGGAGCGGCACGAGGTCGTCGGCGAGGTGCGGGGTACAGGAGTCTTCTGGGCGCTCGATCTGGTCCGTGATCGCTCGACGCGCGAGATGCTCGTGCCCTACAACGCGACCGGGGCCGACAACGCGCCGATGGCGGAGCTCGCCGCCGCGTGCCGCTCGGCCGGCCTCATGCCCTTTGCGAACTTCAACCGGCTCCACGTGCTTCCGCCCTGCAACGTGAGCGCCGACGAGGTCGAGACAGGACTCGCGATCCTTGACGAGGCGCTTGGCGTAATCGACAAGTACTACGCGGGCTCGTGATCGCTTGTCGTCCCGTACCCGCCGACACCGGGCTTTCGAGCGAGGCCGAGCTCGCTGTCCTTCCGAGGATGTGTCCGGCGGCATAGGGCGTTGCCTATCGCGCGTGCGGGACTTCGTCTTGGACCGGCACGTGTGCCACTCATAGAGTGGGTGTGTGGCTGCTCCTGGCGTGGCCTCAAAAGGAGCCAGCGAATTGCGCTTGCCTGACAACCCGGTGGTGGTCCTGTCTCGCGAGGTCGAGACAGCGATGAAGAATGACGTTCCCGTCGTCGCGCTGGAGTCGACAATCATCTCCCACGGCCTGCCACACCCGAGGAATCTCGAGGTGGCGCGCGAGCTCGAGGACATCGTCCGTTCGCACGGCGCATGCCCGGCGACCATCGCAGTGGTTGCCGGTGTGGCCCACGTCGGGCTCGACAACGATCAGCTCGAGCTCATCGCAGCTGGCCAGGACGTCCACAAGCTCTCCACGCGTGACCTCCCCGTCGCCCTGGCGACCGGGAGTCACGGCGCGACGACGGTGTCGGCGACGTCGTATCTCGCCGTGCTTGCTGGAATTCGCGTCTTCGCGACCGGTGGCATGGGCGGGGTTCATCGCGGCTGGCTCGAGTCTTGGGATGAGTCGGCCGATCTCGACACGCTGAGTCGTACGAAGATCACGATCGTCTGCGCCGGTGTGAAGTCGATTCTCGACATTCACGCCACCCTGCAGCGGCTCGAGACCCTCAATATCAGTGTGATCGGCTACCGCACTTCAGAGTTCCCCGGATTCTACCTCCGCGATTCCGGCGAGAAAGTGGGCTGGCGCGTCGAGGACGAGGAGAGCGTCGCGCAGATCATGTGGCAGCAGGATCGCCTCGGTCTGTCTTCGGCGCTGATCGTTGCGAACCCGATCGACGAAGCGGATCAGCTCGACCGGGCGCTCCACGATCGCGTGCTCGCCGACGGGCTTGCTGCGGCCGAGCGGGAGCAGGTGAGCGGCCAGCAGCTCACGCCGTTCCTCCTCGACTTCATGGCAAGGGGAACCTCCGGCGCTTCATTGGAGGCGAACCTCGCGGCGGTCCGCAGCAACGTCCGGCTCGCCAGCCGGATCGCTCGATCGAGTGGGTCGTTGCATAACGCCTAGTAGGCGTCACGAGCGATAGTCTGCCGCGTAGCTGCTCGAACAACAGGAGAGAGCATGTCCGAACTGGTCCGCATCGCACTCTTCCAGGACAAGTGGGCGGGTGACAAGGAGGCGATGATCGCCTCCGCGGTGTCGGCTGCCCGGCGGGCGGCCGACCAGGGAGCACAGGTGATGTGCTTCCAGGAGCTGTTCTACGGACCGTACTTCTGTCAGGTCCAGGACCCCACTTACTACTCCTACACCGAGCCCGTGCCCGGCGGTCCCACGACACAGCTGATGTGCGATCTCGCACGCGAGCTGCACATGGTCCTCGTCGTGCCGGTATACGAGGAAGAACAGCCCGGCATTTACTACAACACCGCATTCGTCGTCGACGCCGACGGTACCTATCTCGGCAAGTACCGCAAGCACCACATCCCGCAAGTCGCCGGCTTCTGGGAGAAGTACTACTTCCGTCCCGGCAACCTCGGCTATCCGGTATTCGACACCGCGGTCGGCAAGATCGGCGTCTATATCTGCTACGACCGGCACTTCCCTGAGGGCTGGCGCGCGCTCGGACTGAACGGCGCTCGCATCGTGTTCAACCCGTCCGCGACATCGAGGAGCCTGTCGCAGTATCTGTGGCAGCTCGAGCAGCCCGCGGCCGCAGTGGCGAACCAGTACTTCATCGCCGCCATCAACAGGGTCGGCGTCGAGCCGCTCGGCGACGACGACTTCTACGGCACGAGCTACCTCGTGGACCCGCGAGGGCAAATGGTCGGCGATATTGCCTCCGACACCGACCCGGACCTCATCGTGCGCGACGCCGACTTGGCGTTCATCGAAGAGGTGCGCCAGACCTGGGCCTTCTACCGGGACCGGCGCCCCGACGCGTACGGCGACCTCGTAGCCCCATGAGGACGCTCATCTCGGGCGGTACGGTCGTCAACTCGAGCGGGTCGCTCGAGGCGGACGTGCTCGTCGACGGCGAGAAGATCGTCGCTATCGGGGCACGTGGCTCCGAGGTCTCTCTCGGCTGGTCAGAAGGCGCCGACCGGATCATCGACGCCACGGGGCGGCTCGTCGTGCCGGGAGGTATCGACGGCCATACCCATATGGAGATGCCCTTCGGCGGAACCTTCGCCATCGATACCTTCGAATCCGGCACGATCGCGGCGGCCTGGGGCGGCACGACGTCGATCATCGACTTCGCCATCCAGTCCAAGGGTGCCAGCCTGCGGGAAGGGTTCGAGTCCTGGTCCGAGAAGGCCGCCGGCAGCTGCGCGATCGACTACGGCTTCCACATGATCGTCTCCGATGTGAACGAGAGCTCGCTCAAGGAGATGGACCAGCTCGTCGACGAAGGGATAACGAGCTTCAAGCTCTTCATGGCCTACCCGGGCGTCTTCTACTCGACCGACGGCGAGATACTCCAAGCGATGCAGCGCGCGGCGGGAAACGGCGCGACGATCATGATGCACGCGGAGAACGGCATCGCGATCGACGTGCTCGTGGCCCAGGCGTTGGCTCGCGGCGAGAGCGACCCGAGATTTCACGGGCTCACCCGACCCTCTCTTCTCGAGGGCGAGGCCACACACCGGGCGATCCAGCTGGCAAAGGTTGCCGGCGCACCGCTCTACATCGTTCACCTCTCGGCGAGCGAAGCGCTCGATGAGGTCGTCCGGGCGCGCGATGCGGGCGGGAACGTGTTCGCGGAGACCTGCCCGCAGTACCTGTTCCTGTCCGAAGCCGATCTCGCCCGCGAGGGATTCGAGGGCGCGAAGTACGTCTGCTCGCCTCCGCTGCGGTCGGTAGAGCACAGCCACGACCTGTGGCGGGGACTGCGCACCAACGACCTGTCCGTGGTCTCGACCGATCACTGCCCGTTCTGCTTCAAGGAGCAGAAAGAGCTAGGGCGTGGCGACTTCTCCAAGATCCCGAACGGGCTCCCCGGGGTCGAGCACCGGATGGACCTGATCTTCCAGGGTGTCGTAAGCGGTCAGCTGAGCGTCGAGCGCTGGGTCGAGATCACGTCGACGACGCCTGCCAGGATGTTCGGGCTCTTCCCCCGCAAGGGCGTCATCGCTCCGGGTGCGGATGGCGACATCGTGATCTACGACCCGGCAGCCACGCAGACCATCTCGGCCGCGACGCACCACATGGCGGCGGACTATTCGGCTTACGAGGGTATGACGCTGACCGGGAGGGTGGAGAGCGTGCTCTCGCGGGGGACCGTCGTGATCGAGGAAGGTGCATTCTTCGGCCGCCCCGGCCACGGTTGCTTTCTCGAGCGGAGCACGAACCAGTACCTGGTGTGAGCCAGCCCGAGATCTAGCCCGGGAGAAGGGTAGCGCAATGGAGTTCGGTCTCGTCTTGCAGTGCAACCCACCCGCCAGTCGTCTCGTCGAGCTGGCGAAGGTGGCGGAGGACTCCGGCTTCCGCTACCTCTGGACGTTCGACTCGGCAGTGCTGTGGCAAGAGCCGTTCGTCATCTACTCCCAGATTCTCAGCCAGACGTCGTCGATCGTCGTGGGGCCCATGGTCACCAACCCGCTCTCGCGCGACTGGACCGTGACCGCCTCGCTTTTCGCGACGCTCAATGACATGTTCGGCAACCGGACGGTCTGCGGGATCGGGCGTGGCGACTCGGCGGTCCGTGTACAAGGCGGCAAGCCAGCGACGCTCGCCACGCTCGCGGACGCGATGCGCGTGATCAAGGGCCTCGCCCAGGGCGACGCGGTCTCCTACGGCGACCGGACCGTCGAGATCCCCTGGGTACGCGACGGGGCGCTCGAGGTCTGGATGGCGGCGTATGGCCCGAAGGCCCTCGACCTCGCCGGGCGTGAGGCGGACGGATTGATCCTGCAGCTCGCCGATCCGTATCTCGTCGAGTGGTCGGCCCGCCACGCTCGCGAGGCGCGCGCTGCGAGCGAGCGCAGCGCGGAGGACTTCACCGTGTGCGCGGCTGCTCCGGCATACGTCGGGTACGACATCGCCCACCAGCGCGACCAGGTGCGGTGGTTCGGAGGGATGGTCGGCAACCACGTCGCAGACCTCGTCGCGCGCTATGGCGCTCGTTCGGGCGCGGTCCCGGAGGTCCTCACGGACTACGTCGCGACCCGGCCCGAGTACGACTATGCGCATCACGGCAAGGCGGGCAATCCCAGCGCCGACTTCGTGCCCGACGAGGTCGTCGACCGCTTCTGCGTCCTTGGTCCCGCCGCCGCGCACGTGGAGAGGATCCACGAGCTCGAGTCGCTCGGTGTCGACCAGTTCGCCGTGTACCTAATGCACGACGACGAAGATGCGACGCTCGCCGCGTACGGAGCCGAAATCATCCCCGCGTTCCGCTGAGTCCCGCAACCGTCGTGTCGGCCGCTAGCGCCGGACGGGGAGCGGCGAGGCCGCGTCGCGGCGAACGCGCTAGTGACGGGTCGCCGAAATGGCCTGGGTAGCTGGAGACCTAGGTACCGTGCCTGCCGAGTCTGCATGCCTAAGTGACGGAGCTGGAGCCGTCCTTCTGTGCGCCCGCGACCGGCCAACTTAGACCCTCCAGGTCCGGCCTGGCGCGCATGGTCTCCCGCGGCGCTTGGGGACAGGTGGGCCAGGTCTCCGAGTGGCTTCGAGAGCTCGACGTTCGGGTTCCCGATGGCCGATCTACTTCGGCGTGTCGGTTGGGAGTTCTATCGGTAATGCTCGCTGAAGTCGGCGGAGCGGCTCACGTCGCTCCATCTGCGGTCCTCGGCGAGGAGTTGCTCATCGAGTCGGATCGAGCCTTCGACCGCGTTCACCCCGAGGGGCAGGTGGTCGGGGATGTTGCGGCGTTTGGCGACCCGCACGAGGGATCGCGGCGGCGCGGTCCGGGTCGCCCAAGGGTCCATCGTTGCCTTGCCGGACGCGCTTGTTCATGGCGCCGACGGTGGGGGCGTAGGCGTCGGGGATGTCGTGGACGGTCATCGAGGAGCCGGCCCAGTCGGTCCGAAAGCCGCTCGGTTCGACGACCATGACCTTCACGCCGAACGGCGCGGTTTCGGCCCGCAGCACTCGGCTGAAGCCGTCGATCGCGAACTTGGCGGCCTGGTACGAGGCGATCCCGGGTGAGCCGCCGACGCGTCCGCCGACAGACGAGATCTGCATGACGAGTCCGCCCCCTTGCTCCCGAAGGACCGGGATGGCTGCTTTGGAGACGTGGTAGACGCCCCGGAAGTTCGTTTCGAACTGGCGCGGAAGTCCTCGTCGTCGGTGGTCTCGATGGGTGAGACGTTGGCGTAGCCCGCGTTGTTGACGATGACGTCCACTCGGCCGAAGTGGCGGCAGGCGTCCGCGATCGCGGAACGGGCGGCTTGGGCGTCTGTGACATCCAGGCCGATCGTGTAGATGCGCTCGCCGTATTCGGCGAGGAGGTCGTCGAGCTGCCCCGGGCCGGCGGGCAGTCGCGACGACGCGGTCGCCGGCGTCGAGGGCGGCTCGGGCGAGGCCACGCGAGGAGCCGGTGATGAACCAGGTCTGTTCCATATCGTCTAGTACGACACCGGAGCGGCCGGGATCGATCACTTGTGGCGGGCGCGTCGCGGGAAGCCTGGCCCCGGTACGAGTTCGATCTCGTGTGTTGGGAGGACGGGCGTTCCTTCGGGGACGAGTGCTGCGATGACAGGTGTCTTGTCGTGTTTCTGGCGGAGGAGCCGCATGGGATTGGCACTCAGGTACTGGTCGCCCCACTGCCGTAGCGCGTTCAGCGCCGTAAACAGGTCGGAACCTTTTGGCGTTAGGCGGTACTCGTACCTGGCTGGGTGTTCTTGGTAGAGCACGCGCTCGAAGATCCCTTCTTCGACGAGCCGGTTGAGACGATCGGTGAGCACGTTGCGAGCGATCCCGAGACTCCGCTCGAAATCGATGAACCTGGTAATGCCGAGGAATGCGTCGCGGATGATCAGCCACGTCCAGCGCTCACCGATGATCTCGAGCACTTGCGCGACCGAGCACGGCTCCTGGCCTTCGTACGTTCGCTTGAGCATAGAAAGCAGCCTATCAAATAAGGGTTGCATGAAGCTACAGACCTCGGTAGGGTCGGTAGCACGAAGCAACACACTCGATTCGACCAGCCCAGGAGCAGCGCGGTCCCACAGAGAGGGAAGCCATGACCACGACAGATGAACTCAGCAGCGACTCAACCAGCGCTACTGCCGTCACCAAGACCGTGACGGTCGACGGCACCCCGTTCGCCTACCGAGAAGTTGGCTCAGCCACCGGGGTGCCGGTGGTATTCCTGCATCACTTCACGGCCGTCCTCGACGATTGGGACCCCGCCCTGGTCGACGGCATCGCCGCCGAGCACCGCGTCATCCTGGTCGACCTTCGCGGTGTCGGCGGTTCGGGTGGCACTACCCCCGACAGCGTCGAGGCGATGGCCGCGGACGCGGTGGCATTTCTCGATGCGCTCGGGCTGGGCGAGGTTGACTTGTTCGGATACTCCCTCGGCGGCATGGTCGCCCAGGTGATCGTCCGGCAGCGACCGGATCTCGTCCGCCGCGTCATCCTTGCGGGCACTGCACCCGCGGGCGACCAGGGCCCGGCTGCCACTGGGGCTGTACTCCAGGCCGCTATCGAGAATGCGGGCGCCGAGGGGAAGCACCCGAAGCACTTCCTGTTCTTCTCGCCCACCGCGACCAGCCAAGCTGCCGGGGACGCATTCCTCGCCCGCTTGGACGAGCGCACCGCAGACCGCGACGCGCCCGTTTCCAACGAGACGATCGGTGCCCAGCTGACCGCTCTCGCCAAGTGGGAGCTGGGCACCTCGCCGGCTGGACTGACGAACGTGAACAAGCCAGTCCTGGTCGTGAATGGCGACGACGACACGATGTTGCCGACGGTCGCCTCGTTCCACCTCGCGCAGCTGTTGCCCGACGCACAGCTCAGCATCTACCCGGACTCGGGCCACGGCGGCATATTCCAGTACCACGACGTGTTCGTGGCACAGGCGCTGGCATTCCTGCGCAACTGACGCAAGACGTCTATACCACGGAGAGACCCATGCAGAAGCGACTTGAGGGCAGGACGGCGCTGGTCACTGGCGCCACGAGCAACATCGGCCGGGCCATCGCCATCGCCTTCGGGGACGAGGGCGCACACGTTGTCGTCAGTGGTCGCAGCGTCGAGCGCGGCGCAGAGGTCGTCAGTCAGATCATCGCTGGCGGAGGCCGCGCCGATTTCGTGGCGGCCGATCTCGATGGCTCCCCGGCGGCGTCTACGAAGCTGGCCGCTGAGGCGACACGAGTGCTGGGTGGCCGAATCGACATCCTGGTGAACAACGCCGGCATCTTCCCGGCCTCGACCACTGCGACCACGGACGAATCGACCTTCGATGAGGTCTACGCGGTCAACGTCAAGGCGCCGTACTTTCTGACCGCCGCCATCGCTCCGGCCATGGTCGACGCGGGACGTGGCGCGATCATCAACCTGGGCTCCTGGATCGTCCGCCTCGCCGTCCCGATCGCGCTCTACAGCTCCACCAAGGGCGCAATCGAGACCCTGACCAGGGCGTGGGCGGCAGAGTTCGGACCGTCGGGCGTTCGGGTCAATGCCATCTCACCTGGCGTCATTCGCACTCCCAACCCGGATGGAACCGACCCCGGCCGGCATCCGGCCGCCGAGGTCATGATGGTAGGCACCCCCGCTGGCGCGAGTGGGCTCCCCGACGCCATCGCCCATGCCGCGGTGTACCTGGCGAGCGATGAGGCCGCGTTCGTACACGGCAGCGTGATCGACGTCGACGGCGGTCGGACCACGGTGGCCGTCATTGCCTCCTGAACAGCCTCCGCCGAGTCCGGAACCGACGTCGGAGGAGCAGGAGTTCCGCAACGCCATCGTCGGCGACCCAGTGACGTCTGGAACATCCTCACGCACAACCCGGCACAGATGGAGACCCTGACCCAATGAGCACCGACAACTCCAGCACGACGACCAAGACCGCCCTCATCACCGGCGGCGGCACCGGCATCGGACGCGCCGCAGCTATAGCCCTCGCCGCCGAGGGCTACG